>JAOAPQ010000361.1 GCA_025462965.1 Bryobacterales bacterium | reverse complement strand
GATAGCGCGATCAGCGGGAGCGTAAAGGGAATGGTGGGGTTGGAGAGTGCGGACCAGGACGCTCGTATCCACAAGCATGCGCTAGATGCGATCCGGATAGATGCTCTCACGACTGATGGCGTCATCGGACGGCGCGAGTTGCTCGGTCAGCTCCAGCAACCATTGCTCCACGCTCATGCCGCGGGCTTGCGCCTGCGCCTTCAGGGCGGCTTCTCTCTCCGGCGATAGTTCCAGCATCAGGTCATGGGTCGGTTACCTTCTCTTTCAGCCTAAAGCATATACGGTTGTCTGTCATGATTTTTCCAGGTTTTTGGGCTCTTCCGCGACCGCAACCTTGGGTTGTCCAGTAAGCCTTGCTGATTCTGTGGCTCGAGATCTTTTCGCCAACACTGACCAGCCTAAAGGTTTGTAGCCGGCATCGAGGTGCGCAGGAGCCGTCTCATCGCAGTTGTGCGCACTGCCAATGACGGGGTCAGGCCTTTACTTCCCTTCGAATGCCTGTCAGCGCCCCTCGCAAGGAGCAGCGAGGCCACCTCGGTGCTATTACAATTAACCGCGCGCCGTAAAGGAGTGTCGCCAAGGCTGTCTCGCACGTCGATGACTGCCCCGCAGTCCAACAAGGCCTCGGCGACCTCTACGTTGTCTCGTCGGGCTGCCATGTGCAGCGCGGTGCAGCGTTTCACGCCGTCGCAGGCGTCCACGCTCGCGCCCGCTTGAACCAAAGCGCGGACTACGTTTTCACCACCGCGCAGCTTGCACTCGTTGGCGACGCAATACAGTGGAGTATGACCACCGGCATCCGTGATGTCAGGCTCCGCGCCAAGACGGAGAAGCAACTCGACTATGGCCAGGTTGCCGGCCGCTGCCGCCCCGTGTAATAGCGTGCGGCCGCTGTAGCGTTCCTGCGCGAGGGCTGGGTCAGCCAGGAGGTTTTCTCGCACATAGTCGAGCATAGTAACATCGCCCCTATTAATCATCACTGCCAGTAGGGTGGCAAAGACAGCGCGGTTGTACCTGAAATAGGTCTGTAATGTCGAGCTTTCTGCTAACGCGATGGCGCAATCGGCTGCGCCGCTGTGAACGGCAGCTACCGCCTCGTCGAGCGTAAGTTGCGCACTCCATCGCCGGGATACCTCCTGATGGATGCGGTCGCTGGTCGGCCCGCCTTTATCGTCCGCCACGGCAGGTGCCTGCCCAACATTGACAACATATGCGGAGGATCGCTCAAAAAGGTCACGCAATGCGCTGCGTGCTGACCCTTCGATTGGTACATCGTCGAGAGCCCGCATCATATTCATCATCCAGGCATCCCTCTCCTTCTGCCCGATTTTGAAGCGTAGATGAGATTCGCCCAGGCTCAACCACCACCGGCGCTGCGCGTCCTCCGGCGGGCCCCCCAGGAACTGAGCCAGGAACGCGCTGAACTCTTCAATTGCGCATTTGAAAGTCTTTCCCGGAAAGAGCGGGCGCAATACCGGATCCCGCTCCACCCGAGCGTAAAATGCCGCGGAGAGTTTGCGGCATGTCACCGTGCCGCCGATGGCTTGATACAGGTTGAAGCCGTCCATAACGTCTCCCAACTCATTCTCTTCCATGTCACCCCCGACGGGAATGGCCTGGCGCCTCGGGGCGTTAGGTTAGAGTCAACGCGCTGCTCAGCGCACTTCATCCCCCGTAGTATTTCGAATCTCACACGATGGGGACACGCGGCGATAGCCGCGTTCTCTTTTCCTGAAACCTCGACGCCGGGCAACCTAATGCCGCTCGCTTGGCCGTGAACCCTCAAGAGCGGGTGCGTATCGAGCGCGAATGTGAAAACAAGGTCAACGATCTTCTTGCCCTCCAGCATCACTCGTGAATCGCGGATAACGCTGAGATGATTTCTGATCGCCAAGCCTCAACCATCTAATGACCACAGGCTCCCTTGTGGGCGGAGTTTCGCCATACCTGCCGCTGTCTCGAAGCGGTAAAATTCGAAATGCAGCCCCTGACACTCCTCTTATGGATGTTGGGCGAAACGGCGACTCCCCCGAAGATGCTGATTCTGGGATGAACCACGAAGGTGTGCCTGTCACACGGACTGAAGCCCGAGAACGACAATGGGCCAAGAACCATTTGAGAGAGTTGGTGGTCTGCCCGCACAGAATCCCGATCCGCTGGAGCTTACAGCAACAATCATGATTCGGCAGTTCCAGCCATCGGAACTGATCGGAAACCGTTTCGAGATCGTGACCTTCATCGGCCGCGGTGGTATGGGTGACGTGTACGAGGCGAAAGACCTGCATCTGGGCGGGCACGTTGCTCTAAAAACGATACGTCCCGAAGCGGCCTCCGATGAACGGATGATCGCCCGGTTCAAGCATGAGATCAACCTTGCGAAACGGGTCACCCATCCGAACGTCTGTCGCATTTACGATGTGGGATTCCATTCGGAACCACACGGCCAACATGACCGATCCGGCGATCCGCTCTCTCTGCCTGTGAAGATGTTCCTGACCATGGAACTGTTGCCGGGCGAAACTCTGTCGGCGCGCATTGGCAAGGGGCCGATGAACCCATCCGAAGCGCTTCCGATCGTCAACCAGTTGGCCGCGGGCCTGAACGCGGCTCATCAGGCCGGCGTCGTACATGGCGATTTCAAGAGCGGCAACGTGATGCTGGTCCCGTCTGATGATGCAATGACTCGCGCAGTGATCACCGACTTCGGATTGGCGCGGAATTTTCATCCGAGGCGAGATGGAACGACGGTTTCGTTAACCCAAGCGGGAAAGATCGCGGGCACACCTGAATACATGGCGCCCGAGCAGGTTGTCGGGGATCTAATCACTCCGCCGGTCGATATTTACGCGCTGGGCATCGTCATGTACGAGATGCTCACGGGCAAACGGCCGTTCGACGCGGAAAGCCCGCTCGCGTCTGCGGTCAAACGTCTGCATGAGGACCCTCCATCGCCCCGCAAGTATGTCGCTGACCTCGATCGGAGATGGGAAGCGGTAATCCTGCGATGCCTGGAACGGCAGCCCTCGGAGCGATTCGCGTCTGCGGCCGATGTGGTCCACGCTCTGGTTGACTCCGCGATGCCGCGAAGGCCGGTTCAGACCGCGCGTACGCGCAGGTCCTTCGTGTATGCAGGACTCGCCTCGGCGGGAGCTATAGCCGGTTCGGTGACCCTGTGGCGGGTTTTGGCCAAGAAGACAAAACAATCCATTGCGATCCTGCCCTTCACCAACATCGATTCCACCCTGGAGTATGTAAGCGACGGCATCACGGACGATCTCATCAACATCCTTGGCCAGAGGGCGACCTTACGCGTCATGTCGCGCGCTGCTGTTTACCCGTACAAGGGCAGCAACCCCGTTCCGCAGCAACTGGGTCACACACTGCACGTTGGTAATCTCCTGACTGGTCGGGTCGCTAAGAAAGGGGATTACGTTTCAGTTCGAATTGAGTTGACCGAAACCACAAGCGGCATCCATCTCTGGGGTCAGCAGTATGAGCGCCGCATCTCCGAGATTCCTGCCGTCGAGGAAGACATTTCCCGGGAGGTGCTGAACCGGCTGCAGCTCCAGGTCGGGCCTGAAGAGCAGAAACGCCTTGCCAACCGCCGTAGTATCAATCCTGAGGCGAACGAACTCTACTGGAGGGGGCGTTATTTCTGGAATAAGCGGACCCAGGAAGGTTTTAAGAAGGCGCTTGAATATTTTAACCAGGCCATTGACAAAGACCCTGGATTCGCACCTGCTTATACCGGTTTGGCGGATTGCTACGCAATGCAGAGCGGCATACTCCCCCCTTTGGAGGCCTTTCCAAAAGCAAAGGCCGCTGCGGTGAAAGCACTCCAACTCGACGACACACTCGCCGAAGCGCACGCTTCGCTGGGATTTGCTCATTTGTTCTTTGATTGGGACTGGCCACAGACCGTGAAGGAATACACTCGGGCGATACAGTTGAACGCGAATTATGCGTCGGCTCATTCTATATATGCCATGTATCTGGTCGCCACAAAGCAGTTTGACGAAGCTTTGGTGGAGATGAAGCGCGCGCTCGAGCTCGACCCTGCCTCGCTGGCCATAAACACCGGTGTAGGCCGGGTATTTTTCTATGCCCGCAAGTATCGGGACGCCGCGGCTCAGTACCGCAAGACCCTGGAAATGAACCCCGATTTTTCAGAGGCTCTCTTCGATTTGGGAAAAACCTTTACCGCGCAAGGAAAATATGATGAAGCCGTTCGGATGCTTCAGCGGGGACTCAAAGTTGCGGGCGACGATGGCGGTGCGATCGCCCAGATCGCGTACGTGCATCGGCGA
>JAOAPQ010000339.1 GCA_025462965.1 Bryobacterales bacterium | reverse complement strand
ATGAAAACTCTCTACGAGAAGAAGAGTCTCGCGCCAAACGATTTCAAGAAGTATGAGACGGCATACACAAATGCTCAGCAGCAGTATGGACAAGCCAAGGACGGTGCGCAGCGGGAGGACAAGATTGCCGGAAAGGCCGCGCTCGAACAAGCTGAGGCTGCCGAACGCATCGCCCGGAAACGGTTGAGCGATTCGACTCTAATCGCTCCCATAAGCGGCTTTGTGTCGAGACGCAACATCGAGGCTGGCGCCATGGCGAGTCCCGGCACTCCCGTCTTCACGATTGTCGAATTGAATCCAGTGGAGATCCAGGCGGGTGTGCCGGAAACTGATGTTCGTTTGGTCCACAGGGGCCAGCAGGCAATCGTAACGGCATCGGCTCGCCCCGATATGAGCTTTTCCGGAAAAGTCCGGCTGGTGAACGTGTCGGCCGAACCGCAGACGCGGACATACATGGTCAGGATCGCGGTCCCGAACCCCAAGGGCGCTCTTCTGGTGGGAATGATTGCGGAAGCCCGGATTTTGGGCAGCGAAACTCTCGATGTCCTCACGCTCCCGGGTCAATCGCTGGTGCGCGATCCGCAAGGGGCACCGCAGGTCTTCGTCTACTTTCCGAACGAGAAGCAGGTGTATGCCAGACGAGTTACAGCGGGCGGAGTCATGGGCCGGGATGTGCAGATCATCGACGGCGTCAAGGACAGTGATTGGATAGTGGTCGCGGGCCAGCAACTTGTGCGCGAAGGATCGGTTGTCAGCGCGAAAGAGGAAAAGCAGTGAATCCGATCAAGGGTTCTCTCCGATACCCGGCAGTGACACTAAGCCTGACTCTAGGGCTCCTGCTGGCGGGTACTCAGGCAATTCTCCACATGCCGCGCATGGAAGACCCCAGCGTCACGATTCGGACCGGGATTGTGGCGGCAATCTATCCGGGCGCAACATCCGATCAGGTGGAGAGCCAGGTGGCAAAGAAAATGGAAGACCATCTGTTCAAGTTCGGGGAAGTTCGCAAGGAGAAGACCTATTCGACCAGCCGCCCCGGAATTCTTTTTATAAACGTCGAGTTGCAGGACAGCGTAAGAAACTCGGATGAATTCTGGTCTAAGCTCCGGCACGATCTAAATGAGGCTCACGCTGGCGGCGAGTTTCCGCCGGGGGTCGTCGGACTCATCGTGGATTCGGATTTTGGCGATACGGTGGCGATGCTGGTCGCCATCCATGGGAGTCGTTATGGTTACCGTGAGCTGAAGGATTATGTCAAGCGCATTGAAGACGAGCTGCGCACGGTCCCGAATGTCGCCAAACTGCGCCGCTATGGCGAGCAGAAAGAGCAGATCTGGATTACCGGCAGCCTGCAGCGTATCTCCCAGTATTTTGCCAATCCAACGCAGGTCGTGCAGGCGCTCCAGCAACGCAACATCATCGAGAATTCCGGCGCTCTCCTGATCCCGGGCGAGGATGTTCCGCTCAAGACAAGTGGACTGCTCGCCACCGAGGAACAGATCAAGAAGATTCTGGTGGACGTTTCCCGAAACACGGGCCAGCCGGTCTACATCGGAGATTTTGCCAGTGTCGAACGCCGCTACCAGGATCCCGACGCCGTCGCGCGATTCGATGGTGAGGCGAGCGTACTGCTTTCCGTGGAGATGCAGAAAGGCAGGAACATCGTCGATTTAGGTGAGCAGATCAGTGCGGCGCTTGCCCAGGTCCGGCCGCTTCTGCCGCCGGACCTGAAGCTGGATTTGATTGCCGACCAGCCGTCCGTCGTTCACGAGCGCATCCAGGATCTGGAACGCGAGTTCCTGCTCGCTATCGGGTCCGTAATTGTGGTCACGATCATCCTGCTCCCGATTCGCGTCGCCGTGATCGCCGCAACTGCCATTCCGGTGACCGTCGCCGCAACGCTGGGCGTGCTGAACGCCGTCGGGATTCCGCTCCATCAGGTGTCGATCGCGGGGCTGATTGTGTCGCTCGGAATTCTGGTGGACGATGCGATTGTCATAGCCGACAACTACGTCGAACTGCTCGACCATGGTGTACCGCGCGCGGATGCGGCGTGGAGATCCGCGAGCGAGATGGCCGTACCGGTACTGGCGGCAACTCTGACGATCATCGCGTCGTTTCTCCCGCTAATCACACTTTCCGGGTCGCCTGGCGAGTTCATTCGTGGGCTGCCCCTCGCCGTTACGATCGGATTGGCGTGCTCGTTTGCGGTCGCGATGCTTCTCACACCGCTTCTGTGCCGCTTTTTCATCAAGAAGGGCCTGCACAGCGACGAGGCAGCCGGGGGGAAGAAAAAGTTCGACATTCTCGACTTCATGCAGGCTGCCTACAACCGCGCGATCACTTTTCTGATGGATCGGAAATGGATCGCAGTCGGGGCCGGAATCGCGGCGGTTGCGGCGGGAGTCGCATTGTTTACGACTGTCCCCCAGCAATTCTTTCCGTCCGCGGAGCGAAATCAGTTTGTAATCGATGTATGGATGCCTCCGGTTTCGCGCCTGGAACAAACCGACAGCGTGACCCAAAGGATCCGGGCGTTCCTTCTAAAAAAAGCCGTTGTAAAACACGTGGCGACCTTTGCGGGACAGAGTTTCCCACGCTTCTATTACAACGTGAACCCGCAAGAGCCTGATGCGCGATATGGCCAGCTTATCGTGATCACCGGGTCGGCCAACGAGACGCCGGCATTGATCAAGACTCTTCGATCCGAGCTGCCCGAGCTAGCTCCGGAAGCCCTGGTCATGGTGAAGGAACTGCAGCAAGGCTCTCAAATCGAGTCGCCGGTCGAAGTCCGTATTTCCGGCGACGATATCCCAGTTTTAAAGACGCTCGGCAGCCAGGTGGAGGGGATCCTGCGCGAGTCGCCAATCGCCACGTACGTTCGCAACGATTACTACGACGACTCCTGGATGGTGGGCGTGAACGTTCGCGCGGAAGAAGCGAATCGCCTCGGCCTGACGAATGCAAGCATCGCGCAGCAACTGGCGGGCGCGTTCTCCGGCTCATCCGTCACAACTTTTTGGGAGGGCGACCGTAAGATGGACGTCTTGCTTCGGCTCGATGCCGATCAAAGGCGGAGCTTCGACGATGTGCGCAATGCCTACCTCACCTCAACATTGACCGGGCAACGCGTGCTGCTTCGTTCGGTGGCTGAACTCAAGCCGGCGTGGCAGATCACCCGGATCGTCCGGCGGAACGGCGTACGGACTCTGACCGTCGGTGGATTTGCCACCTCGGGACATTACGGGTCAGAGATCCTCAAGGCAATCGATCCGAAGGTGAAGTCGATCGCACTTCCAGCTGGGTATCGCATCGCATATGGCGGTGAAATCTATGAGCAGAGCATTACGTTTGGCCAGATGCTGGTCGCTTTGGGAATCAGCCTGGTGTGCATCTTTCTGGTACTTCTGTTTCAGTTCAGGACGATCTCCGAGCCCCTTGTCGTCATGTCCGCCATTCCGCTTTCGCTGTTCGGAGCGGTGATGGGCCTGGTGGTGACGGGAAATCCTTTCGGGTTCACCAGCTTTATGGGATGCATTGCTTTGTCGGGCATCGTGGTCCGAAACTCGATCATTCTAGTCGATTACATCAACGAAAAGCGTCGCGCGGGGAGCACGCTGGAAGAAGCCGCGCTCGAAGCGGGCGAGCGCCGCCTGCGCCCGATCTTCCTCACAACCATGGCAGCGGCCGTGGGTGTGACCCCCATGATTCTGTCCCATTCCAGTCTGTGGAGTCCGCTGGCCAGCGTGCTTGCTTCCGGATTGGTGTTTTCGATGTTCTTCGTCCTTCTGGTTGTCCCTGTACTGTTCGTGATTGTGGAGAAGAGAAGTAATCGCGAGCCGTCCAGGCTGGCTCCGCTAGCCGCGATGGTGGCGCTCTGTTTCGCCGGCACTTTACATGCCCAATCACCGCGGAAGCTGACGCTCCCCGAAGCCGTCGATCTTGCCCTGAAGCAGAATTCCGACCTTCGGATCGGCAGAGCGAAGGTTCGCGGAAATCAATACCACGCGATGGGAACGCGCGCGGAGGAACTTCCGCAAGTCAAAACAGATGCCGCGCTGTTCGGAATCGCGAAAACGCAAAACCTGACGATTCCGGCCGGAGCCCTGGGCGCGTATCCTGCGTTTGGTCTGTTGCCGGGATCTGCCGTCCTCATTAATCAGGGGAACCACGATCTCTTCATTACCAACACGACGGTGGAGCAGCCTCTGACCCAATTGATCAAGCTTCGAGCAGCCCGCCGTGCCGCCCAAGCAGATGTGAAAGGATCGCAGGCCGATCTGCGCAAAACGGAAAACGAGGTCGCGCTACAAGTGCGCCGGGTCTATATCGAAATCCTGATCGGGCGGCTCGAATTACAGGCTATGGGTCTTCAGGTTTCCGCTTCCGAGCAGAGCTTGAAGGAAAACACCGACGACGTGTCGACGGGAAAGCTGCTGGCGATCGCGGCTCTCAGGCAGAAAACGAATGTACTCCAGAGCAAGTACCAGCTCAGCAGGCTTGAGAACCAGATTTCCGATTTGACCGGCGACTTGAACGATCTTACGGGGCTTCCCATCGACACGGAACTGGAGCTGGAGCCAACTTCTAGTGAGGCGGAGGCTCCCTTGCTCTCACTGGCCGCTTACCGGGAGATGGGGATTCATCAAAATCCCGAAATTCAGGCCGCAATGGAAGCTGCCGAGAAAGCGCGGCAAGGCGTCCGGATCGCGAAGGCGGACTACATTCCCGATATCGGTGCCTTCGCGCAGTACACGTATCAGAACGGCGTGCCGTTCCTGGTTCACAACAACGGCTCGGTCGGCCTGCGAATGAGTTGGAAAGTATTCGACTGGGGAAAGCGGTCCGCGGCTATCGGACAAGAGGAAGCTCAATTGACGCGGGACGAAGAGAATGTGCAGCGGGTGACACGGCGCGTGACACTTCAAGTGGAAAGGAGTTACCGGAACCTGGAACTTGCGAAAGAGATGACCACCACGGCCCGTGCCGCGCTGGAGCAGGCCCGCGAGACCAGACGCCTGGATGGCGATCGCTATGTCGCTGGGGTCAATCTGGCTTCTGAAGATTGGCGGGCAAAGGCAGGCGAAGCTTCCGCTCAGGCCAATCTGTTGCGCGCCGATTTGAATTACTTACTGTCCAAATCCGAATTGGACGCGGCTATCGGCGCTCCACCTAAGTAAGCCGAACTCAGTCTACGTATGCCGGCCGAACGCGGTTGCAGCTTTGATAGAAGAAGCTGCATCCCAACCCCAGTAGAACATATCGATTCATAGTAGGAGGTAAGCAATGTCAGAAAGCGCCATACCCTCATACATCACCAGCCTGATCCGCCATTTTGTGGATCTTCGGGACGGCACACACGGCGGCTCTGTAAGTCGAAAGGATAAGGAAGCCCATTTCGAGAACGCAGTGCACATGTTGGCGCCAATCGCCCGCCAGGTTCTCAACGAAATGAACGCGAGCTTGCTGCTCGAGACCGGGCAGATTACCGAGTCGGGACTACGACGCACACCGGATGGAGGCCTGAACGCATCCTGGGCTTTGAGTTGGCCTGAACAGCGTGCGGCCGGGATCGAGCCGATCGTGCTCCAAGCCTACTTTGGAGGCGGCTTCCACCACCCTCATCTTCGAGGCACGACAGTCCGCGACTGGCCGTTGAACGTGTTCAGCGACGAGGATGCCGCGGCCCAGGTATCGATCCTCCGCGCCATCGCCTCCAGCGATCTCCACAATTTGGTCTATCTCTCGAACTATCGGATTGTTCCTGCGGTGATGGCAAATCGCGCCAGCCCGCTCGATCATGGAGCCAAAGCAACCTGATTTCGGCGATGAGCATCTTCAGCCATCGCCGAATACGATATCAGCGCCGGATAGTCCGCGATCAGCTTCTTCGCGACTGCGGCGATGCTCACGGGATCCGCGATGTCCAGTTCCACGGAATGCATCCCCGGATTGGCCTGGGTTGTCGCATCCAGGTTGCTCTTTCGGCGGCCAGAGATGATGACGTTTGTTGCCGAGCTGGTGCATCTGCGCGGCGCTTTCAAATGTGATCCGGTATGGCGCAGCGCCTTGCTAAGTGCCGCTACTATGTTCAACCGTAATTACGACCTTCCCTTGCGCATGTCCTTCTTCACGATAACGGAGAGCTTCAGCCGCGTCGCGTAACGGGTAACGCCTATCAATGACGGGTACAACTTCTCGGGCTTCAAGAAGATCTTTCAGGAAAACCAAATCGTTCGTGTTTATCTTCGCAATAAAGAAACACATCTTCTTGCTCCCAATCCAGGATAGAAACGGCGCCAGTAACATAAATTGGAGAATCGGAACCCAACCACCTCCGATCATGACAAACATTCCGTCCCGATTCAGCGCACGCCTGTAATCGAACATCGAATGATGGGCATTCGCACCCAGAATCAGATCGTAACGCTGCCCACTTTGCGTGAAATCTTCTCGCGTGTAATCGATGACATGGTCGGCGCCGATCGATCGTGCTATGTCCACATTTTTCGTGCTGCACACGGCTGTGACTTCAGCCCCGAACGATTTGGCAATCTGGACCGCGAACGTACCCACACCACCAGACGCGCCATCAACCAGAACGTTTTGGCCTCGCTGGATCCGTCCCTTATCGCGAAGCCCTTGAAGGGCGGTGATTGCCGCAATGGGTACCGCTGCTGCGTCCCCAAACGATAGGTTGGCCGGCTTCAGCGCCAACCTATCTTCAATAGCACACGCATACTCGGCAAACCCACCCGAACCCTTTCCCCCGAAGACCTCGTCGCCTGGCTGAAACTGCTTTACATCTCTGCCAACCGCTTCAACTCGCCCCGCGATATCGGAGCCGATGACCTTGTGTTTGGGTTTGAGCAGCCTCCCGATGATCGGGAGGAAGAACAACGGTCCTCTCATGGAGTAACTGTCAAGCGGATTTACAGATGCCGCGAAAACCTTGATCAAGACCTCATCGTCCGCAGGCGTAGGTGTTGCTATCTCCTTGAACTGAAGCACATCCGGTGGTCCGTATTGGGTGGATACAATCGCTTTCATCAAGCGGTCCTCAATCCGGTTTGGCGCGGGTCGTGCCGCCGGCCTTTCCGACTCAGTACAAAACAGAGGGTAGATACGCTCCAACGGGTTCATTGTAGAGGCCAATGCTCATGAGCGTCATGGGATGGACCACCCGCAGTCCGCTCTCTAGGCACCAGCGGAACAGGTCCGAATTGCGCGTGGGGACAATGATGCCGGGTCCGCTAAAACCATCTGCCGCCGCGATCAGCGCCTGGAGATCCAGATTAGACTCGCCTACTGCGTGGCCGAAGTAGCCAAACGCGGAAGAATAACCTGTGATCCGGCTGTGCCGCTCCACGACAAGCGCTGTACCCTGACGAATTCCGTCACTCAATTCGCCCGACCGGCTGTGACCATGGACGCGCTCGCATACCCGATCAGCCGCAATGAGATCGCTTTCCCTCGCCGCACGCACGGCGCAGCCCTCGAAACTCTGTCTCAAAGGAGGCCCCTGCATTGCCGACATCGGCTCGCGTGCATCAAAGCCTAACTTGGTGTACAGCGATAGCGACCGACTATGATAAGCGGCCTGGAGGAGCCGGACTCCATGGAAACCACGATCCCGCGCGCGATCGATTACAGCCTGCATCAGGATCCGTCCGACGCCCCGATTCTGAACCTCCGGCGCGACCGTGACCGGCCCGATACCAGGAATCGTGGAGCGCTCATCGAGGCAGTTGCTGCCGACCACGCGCCCATCGCACTCCGCGACCACGGAGAAGAATCCCGGATCGGAAAAGAGCATCCCGAGAAGACCCACTCCGGCTTCCGGCGTCGGAAAGTCGGGAGGGAAATTGTAC
>JAOAPQ010000027.1 GCA_025462965.1 Bryobacterales bacterium | reverse complement strand
GTACCCGGCCGCAATATTGTTGTAGGCCTCGGCATAATCTGGCCTCAGTTTCAATGCGCTCTTCGCCGCATTGATCGCATCCTGGAACCTTCCCGCCCGGTGGTAGGCGAGCGAGAGATTCAGGTATTCCTCAGAGCTCCCGGGAGCTCGCGTCGTTGCAGCCGATGCCGCGTGCGCCGATGCCGCGCGTGCCGATCCCGCGCGTGAAACATAGGCTCGGGCCGTCGCGTCAGCCGGGAAACGGTCCACCGTCGCGAGCGCCGCCTCCTTCACCTTCTCCCAGTCACCTTGCTGCGCATATGCTTCCATCAGGAGATATCGCGTATCCAGATGGTCGGGATTACACGCGATTGACTGCTGAAGTTCTGCGACGGCTTCCGGCCCTCGGCCCCTCTGTTGCAGCCACCGGGCGTAGAAATAATGACTGATCGCCTCGGCGGGCGCCAACTGAACAGCCTGCCGAAAATACCGCTCCGCCGCTTCATCCCGATGCAGAGCGCCGTTCGCAATTCCAAGGTTGACATCAAGGATGTAGTAAGCCGGTGTATATTCAAGCGCACGCTCGAAATACTCGAGAGCGCGCAGCATATTACCCTTGGCCATTTGTGTGAGGCCGTAGTTCATCAATCCCCGTCCGTTGTGAGGACTCTTGAGGGTCACGTCGTACCAGAGTGTCTCGTCACTGCTCCAGACCCGATTGCGATCTCTTGTGCCGGATGCGTAAGCGGCAAGTACCACGAGGCATGCCGTTGCAACCGCGAGGCGCCAGGCCGAAGGCATGGGTGCCCGGCCGTACAGCCATAATGCGGCGGGCCAGCAGATCGCAAGGGCGAGGCCCACAAAAGGAAAGAACATTCGATGGTCGTTTTCCACCTCCGCAAGAGGGAAGATGGAGGTCGGAACCAGTGACACCAGAAACCACCAGAGTCCAAACGCGGTAGGCCTCCACTCGCGCCGCTTCGAGCACCACCACGCCGCAAGAGCCACGGCAATAATGAAGACAAATCCCAGCCGGGCAAAGCCGTCGAATATGCCGTTCACCGGCGCATGGTCGGTATCGGCGGACAATCGATCGGGAATCAGAAAGGCGCGGAAATAGCGCAGGGCGACCAGCGGCTGCGTCATCCGGTAAGCAACACCGGAAACCGCGCCGGCCGTGAAGGCCTTCGGCGTCATCGCCGAAGTCAGCCACCCGAGAGCCGCCGTGATGATCAGGGCCGGCACGCATCGCCGCAGCGCCGCTCCCGGTTTGGCTTCTTCAAACAGCACGATATAGCAAAAAAGAAGGGCGGGGAAGACCAGCGCGGGCGGCTTGCTGAGCAGCGCCGCCGCCACAGGCAGCAGATAGACCCCGAACCGCCTTGTACGGGGAGCCGCCTCATAGACGACTAAACCCGCGATTACGCCCAACGTGGAATAAAGGTCGCCCCGCTGAATGACATAGTTCACGGTCTCCGCGATTGCCGGATGGAGTGCGTACAAAGCCGCCGCGAACAGCGCTACCCACTGGTTGTCCGCGTCCGGTCGCGCAATGTCGCATATTCTCCGGAAGAGCGCGTACATGAGCGCCAGTTGCACCAGGAACCACAGAAAGGTCGAGGATTGAAAGAATACCGGCTTCAGCCCGTGCCCAAGCCGATAATCGAGCGCCAGCGAAAGCGGAACCAGGGGCCGGTAGGCGCGGTTTGCTGGGAGATTGCTGAACGTCGTCGCATCCGTAAAGAACCGGGGCGCGTTGCGCAGATCCCGGATATACGGGTTATCCACGACCGCATGGTTATCGTCGAAGTGAAAAGGGTTATTAAAATGATTCGCGTACGTGGCGAGGACACCCGCCACCAGCAGCAAAACAAGAACCGCGGTTCTCCACCGGCCTTTCGCCGGGAACAGGCGCACGGCTACGCCTTTCTCACCACGACCATATGTTGAGTGAATATCAACGGCCACAAGGTCTTTTCGAAAACGATCTCTCCCAACCCGAGCATCGCGCCCACTACTTCATCGCGCCGCAGCGGGCGCTCATCGGGAAACTTCCATAGACGGCAGGCTTCGCAGACCGCCCTCGCCGCCGAGTAAAGCCATGTCGGCGTCGGATAGGAAATGATGGCACACCCTCCGGATCGCAGTAAATCGAAATGCGCCCGGATCGCTTTTGAGGTCCCGGCCCGATCGAAGTGCTCGATCAGTCCAACGCTGAACACAACGTCGGCCTTCACTCCCAATTCGAGCAACCCCAGAACGTCGCCGCGATGAAGAACGACATCCTGCCGCCCCTCCATGCGCTGATCGAGCAGCGAAAGTCCAAATTCATTCCGGTCGACAACGTGATACGCGGAGGGGCGAACCTCCCTCACAATGCCATCGAGAAAGCAACTGTTCGCGCCGCCGATTTCGACGATAATATCCACACTCTCCCGCGACGCTGTGTATTTCCGCAGCACCGAATTGAGCATCGATTGCGTGTACCGCCGCGTCAAATGCGCCGTTGCCGGAACGGCTTTATAGTAGTGGTCCCAATCCGTCGCAGTCGCGAGCCGGTTGCGCCGGGTGAATACAAAATCCCTCTGGATCGCAAAATTAGCGATGAATAATAATGTCTCGATCAGCAATTTCGCGGGAACGACTCCTATCGGCAGGGCACTCGTGAAGAGCCGGATACCGGCGTACGACAGGATCGCATTCGCCGTCACCAGCGCCAGATAGCGCGGAAGCACGACCTGATGGCGCTCGTCAGACAGGAAAGCGGCCTTGCGCACTGTCGTGTAATTGAAAATTCCCGCCCCGATACGCGCGGCGGCCTGAGCGCGAACCACACTTCCTGTCACGGAAAAAAGCGTATAGAACAATAAATTATCCAGCACCGCAGTCAGGATCGCGATGAAGCTGTACCGGAGCAGGACAAAGTAAATCCGCATCGAATCGCGCAGCGGCTGGAAGTGGGACGTCGGATTGCCGGGTTCGTAGATCGTCCGGATTGGCTCCTCGACCACAGGCATCCCGAGGTGTTTGGCGGCGATCAACATCTCGAGTTCGAATTCATATCCGGACGCGGTCACTTTTAGTAACCGCATCGCGAGCGTCCGTGGAATCGCGCGAAGGCCCGTCTGCGTATCGGCAAGATCGTGCCCCAGAAGCAGCCGCATGGCGCCCTGTGTAATCTGGTTGCCGAGTCGGCTGCGCAGCGGCACTTTCCCTCGGAAGCTGCGCGCGCCCAGCACCAGGCAGTCAGGCGCCTGCTCGAAGCGAGCACCTACATTCAGAATGTCTTCGGGGGCATGTTGGCCGTCGGCGTCCACCGTGAGAATGCCCGACGCGCTCTCGTGCGTACAGAGAATGAAGTTAACGCCGGTCTTCAGCGCCGCGCCTTTACCCAGGTTGACGGCATGCCGGAGGACCGTAACCTTCGGCATCGCCGCAACGTGGTCGAAGGTTCCGCTGTACTCCGGACCGCTCCCGTCATCCACCACAACAATCGCCGGAATCGCGCTGGCGACAATTGCCTCAACCACCGCCG
>JAOAPQ010000322.1 GCA_025462965.1 Bryobacterales bacterium | reverse complement strand
AATAGCGGCCCGACAGAGAGTGAAAGGGTGTCGTCGAAGCCGCACTTCCATTTCATCTTTTTCGTTGTTCCCTCGCTGTCCGGATAAGTCAGCGTGAAGATGTAATAGTGACTGCTGTCAATGGTGTAAATGAAGGTCTGGGTGGTCGGAGGAGCAGAACGCTTTCCGCCAGGGAGTTTGTCCGCGTCTGGTTCGGGAATCAAATAACTGTTCACGTTGAGCTTTGCAAGCCCATTGGGAAGATTGATGAGGTTCAGGGTTACTGTCGTGATCCCCGTGGTCGCAGTCACGCAAGCCGGTGCTTCTCCGGCACTAATATCCATCGTGATGGTCTGCGTGGCGTCAGCGGCTAGTGCCGACCTTACCAGGAAGCCTGCAGCAATGACAGCCGACAGGAAAATGTGGGTTTTGAATGGCAAGAAATGTGTCATGGGTTCGCCTCTGTAAGGTGAAGCGCATTTCTCATGAAAAGCGGACATATTGCCAACAATCCTGCTTTGACGGTCAAAATAGGCCACCAACCCGTAAGAAAAAGCCTGAAAGGCCCGACTGTTCCAAACAATACAGAAATTCTGGTAATCTTTAGAACTGGCTGGACCAGCGACGTTAGTCAGCCCGATCGGATTCCGGACGCTTTCTGGAGATTTGCCATGCCATCGCCGAAAGTCAGCGACATGACCGGCCTGCTCAATCAGGTAAGAGCGGGCAATCAGGACGCGGAATCTGAACTCGCCCCGCTTATTTATCAGGAATTGCGGCGTCTTGCGCGTGTCGCGATGAGAGGTGAGCGTCCCAACCATACCTTACAGGTCACAGGACTGGTGCATGAAGCATATGTGCGCCTGATGCGTCCAGCGGATCAACAATGGACTGACCGCGCCCACTTTTTCGCTGTGGCAGCCGGTGCAATGCGACGAATTCTTGTGGATTACGCTCGCACCCGCAAAGCGGACAAGCGCGGTGGCGGCGTCATCGCAATTTCGATCGAATGGAACGGTCCCCATGGGCCGGCAGTGCATGAGAGTTGGGACCGAATCCTCGACCTCCACGACGCGCTCTCCGCTCTGGCTGCACAGGACTCGCGCTCGGCCCGCGTGATCGAATTGCGTTTCTTTGCCGGTTTGGACAACTCTGAGATCGCTGACCTTTTGGGCATTTCCACGAGAACCCTCCGCAGGGACCTCGAGTTCGCCCAGGCCTGGCTTTACAGCAGGATTGCCGGCGCGCGGGAAAAAGCAATGTCCACTTTGCCGACTTCTTCACGCTAATAACATCGGAGCCGATTCCGTAATGGCTGACCCCGTCATTGAAACCAATCCGCGCGGGGCCGGTCTGCCGTCGATCCGGGACCTATTTGTGCAGATGATTGAACTCGATCCTTCGGAACAACAGGAATTTCTCGAGCGCGCAACCGCCGATTCGGAAACGCGCGAGGAGATCCTGCGTTTGCTCGGATACCGCGAAAAAGCGTCGGAATTCTTCGCTGCGCTGAGTGCGGACATCCGCCCCGTCCTCGGTAACGACCCGCTGCTGACCCCAGGTTTTCTTCTTGGGGGGCGATTCCGCATCACCAAATTCCTGGCCAGCGGAGGGATGGGCGAAGTATACGCCGCAAACGACGAGGAACTCGGTGGTTCCTGCGCCCTCAAGATCATGAAGCCGGGGCTCGCGCTCCGCCGGGGCAGTCTGGCCCGTTTCCGTGAAGAGATCCGCCTGTCGAGAGAGATCAACAGCATTCATGTCTGCCGTGTCCATGATGTCGCCCGGCATACGGATGCGGGGCGCGAGTTGGCCTTTCTCACGATGGAGCTGCTCGATGGAGATACTCTGGCGGACCTTATCCTGCGTAGCGGCAGTCTGACTATCGAAGCCGCCCGCCCGTTGGTGCGCGACATGGCCGCCGGTCTGGATGCCGCTCACCGCTGCGGCGTCCTGCATCGCGATTTCAAGAGCAGCAATGTGATGATCTGCCGCCCGGACGGCCGCGTGGTGATCACGGATTTTGGATTATCCCGGCGCGTTGAAGCGGACCCGGCTGAGAGTCTCTCCCCGATTGATGGCGTCACGCCCGCGTACGCGGCGCCTGAGCAGATCGAAAAAGGGGAGGAGACATCGCGTACTGATGTCTACTCACTCGGGGTCGTTCTTTATGAGATGGTCACCGGGTCGGTTCCTTTCAGCGGCGGCGATGCATGGGAGATCGTACGCCGAAAGCTCGCGGAAAGCCCTAAGCCGCCACATAAGCTGCGTCCGGAATTGCCTGCTTTGTGGGAGAAAGTTATCCTCCGGTGCCTCGCGCGCGATCCCCGGGAAAGATTCGGCTCTGCCGGGGAAGTAGCCCACGCGCTCGGCTGCGGGGACGGCACAACCGGCAGAATGTCCCGCCGAATGTGGATGGCAACGGCAGTTTCTGTGCCGCTGGGGGTGGCGATCGCCTGGTACTCCTGGAAGCAGAGTCATGTGCCTGAAGGGCCTTCCATTGCCGTGTTACCGCTTCGGGCCGGGTCCCCCGATCTAAAGTACATTGCGGACGGTATCAGCGATCGACTCACCGATACCCTGACTCAGCTTCCCGGCGTTCGCGTGGTGGCACGTACCGCAGCAGCGCGGTTCGCTGATGCCGCCACGAATCTCGCGGGCACTGGCAGCCGCTTCCGGGTGCGCTATCTGATTACCGGCGCAATCCGCGAGAATGGGCGGCGGCTGCACGTCACCAATGAAATAGTCGAAGCCTCCACAGGCGTACAGGTCTGGGCCGGAACAGAAGATCTGGAACGGGATGAACTGGAACGGCTCAGCCTCACGTTGAGCCGCGCGGTGACTCACACTCTCCGGATCGAGCTGCAGCCGGCGCAGCAGTCCGCAGCAGAAAAGCATCTCACTGGCAATCCCGAAGCCTATGAGTCTTATCTTCTGGGGCGTTCGTACGCGGGCCGGCGTAGCCGTGAGGCCTTGAAGGAGAGTCTGGTTCATTACCAGAATGCCGTCAGGCTGGACCCCGCGTTCGCCGCAGCATGGGCGGCACTGGGATACGCCTGGTACGACTTATCGATTCGCGAGAACGTTCATTGGCAGCCTCTGATGATGGAATCCGTCAAAGCGGCGCATCGCGCAATCCAGCTTGATTCCGGACTTCCGGAAGCCTATTTGGTGATTGGGTGTAACAAGCGGAACTGGGAATGGGACTTTCGCGGCGCCGGGCTGAATTTCAGACGCGCGCTGGAACTTAACCCTGGGGCCGCGCTCGGCCATCGATGGTATGGAAATCTGATGACGAGACTGGGCCGGCATCAGGAAGCCCTCGCGCATGTCGAACAGGCGCTGTCGCTCGATCCGTTAAGCAGCGATCTTCGGGTCGTCAGGGCCACGGCTCTTTTCTACGCAGGCAGGCCGCAGGAGTCACTGGCAGAGTACCAGTCTGTGATGGCTTCGGATCCGGGATACGAGAACGTTTACATCCCGCTGTCGGACGCCCTTGACGCGATGGGCCGTCAACAGGAGGCGATCGCCGCCTGCGAAAAGGGTGCGGCCCTGACGCACAGAGCAAGTTACACGCTCGCCAACCTGGGTCGACTCTGTGGACGCGTGGGCCGCACTGCTGATGCAGCGCTGATCCTGAGCGAGTTGCAGTCGCGATATCTCATGGATGACGCGTTCGCAACCAACGTGGCGTATGTGTATATGGGGCTCGGCGACAAAGACAAATCCTTCGAATGGCTGGAGCGCGGTGTTCTGCGTCGTGACTCCGATTTGCTGTTGCTGAAGGTCGCGCCGGAATATGAAGTCCTCCGGTCGGACTCCCGCTACTGGGGTCTGATTCACAAAGTAGGCCTTGAAATTTAAATCCTCACAAACCCGAAAGGAAAAAAAGACATGTCGCTCAAACAAACCTACTACCAGGTCACTGATATGGACGGTTATGACAGCTGCCGGTACGCTGTTTACATCGACCCGACCCTGGCCGCCAGCCTCACGCCGGGCACGCCCAAGAACGTAGATGCGGTGTTCGCTCCAGTGCGATCAGTCCAGACGGAGCCGCCATTCCCGGTGAACATTGCGAATATTCTCTATATCCCGGCGAAGAGTTCCGGGCTGGATACGCTTGCTGCCAATTCTTTGTTTCGGGAGGCACACCTTTCCGACACGATTCCCTCCGCGCCGAAAGCGGTCGTGAGCGTCACGTTCGATTCCGCTTCGCCGAATAAGGCGTTTCCTGTTTCCCTCACGAGCGACCCAGGTACTTTCCAAGTGAGTCTTCATGCGAATCAGGACGGAAAGAAAAACGCGTGAGTTCGCACCCGCAGGATCCCGGGAAGCATCGCAAGCCCGGGGTCGCGGCAGACAGAGGTGGTATGTGAAATCGGCTTCCATCTCAAAGGCGTTGGGCTGCGTTTTGGCGCTTGCAGGCGCAGCCGGACAATGCCAGTCATTTCCCAATATGGCAATGAACGCCCCGGACGAGCTCGCGTGGCGGCTCTTTCTTCAGGTAAACGCGGCGGCGCCGGGCGTAAACAACGCGCTGTTTGAAACATGGACCAGCGACTCGGATACCTTTCAATTGAACCCGGCGTTCCCCACCGGCCCCAGCCCGATACGGCCTCGCCCCCCCGTTATACCGTCAGGCGGTCAGGCCGTTGCGGCTCCGGGTATTTCTCGCCGGAAAACGAGGGCTGCTCCCCTCGTCATCCCTCTTCGGCCGGTTCCCCCGAAGCCCGATCTGACCGGCGAGGAGGTACGCCGCAATCGGGACGCGTTTGACTTCATCGTCAAGAACAAGCTGTACACTGTGTCCGGCCTGAAAGCAGCGGCGGGCAAATCGTTTTCATTCCCCCCGACTGCCATCGAGATCAAGGCCGAATGGCTCCCGGTTGAGGAAATTCCCGCCTTCATGCTCAACCGCATCGCTCTGGCCGACGTGCCGAGGCAATTCCACGTTAATACGGCCGCCGACGGCAAACAATATGGACTGATTGCGATGCATATAATCACCAAGCTAGTTCCAAACTGGACGTGGGACACGTTCGAACACGAATTGAATCCCGCCCGTTGCGACATCATTGGCTGTAACGACCAGTTCGGCATGCCAGCGCCCGGCAGCACCCCTGCGAACACCAGTGTGTGGATGGGGTACGGGCCCTGCCTGAAGACCGAAGCCGTGCGAGCACTCTTCGCGTCAGCGAAGTGGGACTCCGCCTTCGAACATTATTGCCTGAAAGGCACCCAGACCGACTTCAGCGACCGGACCGGCCTGGCAATTCGACTAGGCAATTCCATTGCGGAAAAAGGCTTCGTCCAGCAGTCATCCTGCATGACCTGTCATGCGAGGGCCGCTTGGGGGCCTGACGGCAAGAAAACATCGCATGACGGGTTTGATGAAAACGGCCCGCCTCTCGGCGCGATCAACCTTGCCTGGTTTTGGAAGTTTACCGGCAATCCGCCGATCTTTGTGGGAATGGGTGGCCTAACCCAGACCGCAACATCGGCAGACTTCGTTTGGTCGGTCGCGCGATGTGCCTACGATGATACGGCAACTCCGCCAAAAATCCCCTGCGGCGAAAAGTAGAGACAAGATCCCGCGACGGAATCGCTAAGGGTCTCCAGAAACTCAACCGGTAACTTCCGTCGAGGGAACAAGTTGCAGGTTCAGTGAGGCGGCTTGCTTTGCGAGCCATTTCATCTGCTGCTGCCGGTATCTAGATTCGTAAGCTGCCATTCCTTTGTTGACGTATTCACCGCCAAACTTCATCATTCTATAGATCAGCCTGGCCAACTTGTGCGCCATCGTGGTAATCGCTTTCGGGGCGCCGAGCTTGGATCGTAGTCTGCGGAAGTTTGCTCCCAGGGCGCTTTGGCTTCGGATAAGGCTCCATGCGGCAAGCCGCAGGGCCGTGGCGGCGCGATTTACCACTTGGCGGGTTCCACTCTTCAGAATTTTGCCCCCGCTGACGCGGTTGTCTGGGCACAGTCCTAGCCATGAAGCGAACTGCTTCTCGGTGTTCCAGCGGCTCATGTCCACACCGACTTCGGAAATGATAGTCTGCACGGTCTGTCCCTGAAGACCCGCGACCCGCGTCAGGTCGACTCCTGTAATGCGGCACAGGTGGTCCTTGAGGCTGAAACGCGGCTCGTGTTTAGCAGAGGGAAGTGCGCCCGGATCGGACTTTTGTTCTGGCTCTAGTTTCGATGTCATCGTTTTCAGATGCCGCTCGATTTCGTTGATCGCATACTGCAATCTTCCGAACGTAGAGGTCGTAAAGCTCCAGACTTTGTTCGAGCACAAACAGCAACTCCTCGCGCCAGTTACCTTCCAGACTTCGCGCGATTCCTTCACGACTGGCGCGGACGCGGTTATGTTTGAGCGTGGATAATTTTTCCGCGTCGCGCTCGCCGGCGACGATCGCGCGCAGGATCGCCATACCGGTTACTCCACTGATATCGCTGATTACATTGCTAATTGCACGTTCATCTGTGTGAGCGTTTTCTGCATGTGCTGAATGCATGTACTGCCCGCCGCCACTAGATTCTCCCGCTGCCGAAGGTAAGTTCGCAATATCTGGATTTCCTCTGTCGGACGAAATGAATTATTCAACAGTCCGAAGGTGTGCAGCTTCTGCAGCCACTGACACTCCAACACGTCGGTCTTGCGTCCCGGCAGCGTCTTTGTATGCCGCGCGTTCACCACGTTGACTTGAAATCCGTGGCTCTCCAGGATCTGGAAAAGGGCGACCCAATAAACGCCCGTTGCCTGCATGAC
>JAOAPQ010000288.1 GCA_025462965.1 Bryobacterales bacterium | reverse complement strand
ACCGCGCCATCCACCACGACAACGTACTCGTCCGCGCGCCCCCCGTTGATGTTGAATCCGCCATTACTCACGCTATCGGGATCGAAGGTTCCGATCCCCTGACTTCCCACTACGCCGGGCGTCAGCGCCGCCAGATAGATCGGATTTCTGCCATTCAGCGTCAGGTTCTGAATCTGTTTGTTGTCGATGAGCGAACCCACCTGGGCGGTGTCCGTCTGCACCTGCGCGGCGGATCCCAGCACCTCGATCTGCTCCGTCAGGGAGCCAACGGGAAGCGCTGCATCTATGCCCAGTTTGGCTTGGGCATCCAGGACGACGCCTTTCTGAAGGAACTTCTTAAATCCGGCAGCCTCCATTGTGACGGAGTACTTGCCCACGACCAACTGCGGAAAGATGTAATATCCCTGCGGGCCGGAGGTTGTCTTGTGCTGCTCGCCCGTGCCTTCGTTCACGGCCGTGATGGATGCTCCCGGGATCAGCGCGCCCGTTTCATCCCGGACGAAACCCGAAATCTGACCGGAATCGAACTGGCCGAAAGCCAAGCACGAAAGTAGAAAACCGGCGACAACAACCCTCATTGCACACGTTGCAAACATAAAGACCACCTCAGGCTTAACGCGAATCGTATAAGTAAACTTGCTTCGAGTCAAGTTGCGGTGATAACGTTGCTACGCATGACACGCCGCGATTTCGTAACAGCCGCCGGGGCCGCTCTCCTTATTCCGCAATCGGGAGCCGGCGCGACGGAGAGCCCGTGGTTCCGCCATACCTACCGCTGGGGTCAGACCAACATCACGGAAAAAGACCCGGTCCGTTACGACATCCCGTGGTGGCGCGAGTTCTGGAAGCGTACACAGGTACAGGGTGTGATCATCAACGGGGGCGGAATTGTCGCGTACTACCCGAGCAAGTTCCCGCTCCAGCACCAGGCGGAATTCCTCGGAGGCAAGGATCTGTACGGCGACCTCTGCAAAGCCGCCAAGGAAGATGGGCTGGCGGTACTGGCGCGCATGGATTCCAATCGCACGTCCGAAGACTTCTTTCGCGCGCATCCGGATTGGTTCGCACGGGAAGCGAACGGCGATCCCTACCGCGCGGCGGATAAGTACATCACGTGTGTCAACAGTCCGTACTACGACGAGTACATCCCCGGCGTCCTCCGCGAAATCATCGATCGCAGCCGGCCCGAAGGACTTACGGACAACAGTTGGAGCGGGCTGGGGCGCGACAGCATTTGTTACTGCGAAAATTGCGCGCGTAAATTCCGAGACCAGGCCGGACAGACGCTGCCTCCCCGAAAGGACTGGAGCAGTCCGGTCTACCGGCAATGGATCGAATGGAATTATGCGAGGCGTCTGGCTATCTGGGACCTCAACAACCGCGTGACCAAAGCCGCGGGCGGGCCCTCGTGCTTATGGATCGGGATGAACAGCGGCTCGATTACTTCGCAGAGCCGGTCATTTCGCGATTGCAAGGGGATCTGGGAGCGCGCTGAAATTCTGATGCTCGATCATCAGGCGCGCGGCCCGGCCGGGTTCCAGGAAAATGCGGATGCGGGCAAGCTGATCCACGGCATCATGGGCTGGGACAAGTTGATTCCCGAGAGCATGGCGATGTATCAGGCTGGCGGCCGTACATCATTCCGCCTGGCGAGCAAGCCCGCGGCCGACGCGCGCATGTGGATGTTTGAAGGCTTCGCCGGCGGCATCCAGCCGTGGTGGCACCATATCGGCGCGTATCACGAAGACCGGCGCATGTACCATACGGCGGAGCCGGTTATGGGCTGGTATAAGTCGAATGAGCAATACATGGTCAACCGGCTGCCTGTCGCGAGCGTGGGCGTGGTGTGGTCGCAGCGCAATACCGATTTCTACGGGCGCGACGAAGCGGACGCGCTGGTGGAAGTGCCCTACCGGGGATATCAGCAAGCACTACTCCGCGCGCGGATTCCGCATGTGCCGATTCATATCGATCACGTTGCGGATCAGAGCGCAAACCTGAAAGTTCTGATTCTTCCCAACATTGCGGCGATGTCGGACGCACAGGCTGCGGCTATTAAAGCATTCGTGCAACGCGGCGGATCTCTGGTTGCGACCGGAGTCACGAGTCTTTACAACGAAAACGGAGAAGCCCGGCGGGATTTCGCGCTTGCGGACTTGTTCGGAGCGCATGCGCCGGCCAGCGCTGGAGGCGAGCGAAAATCGGCCGCGCAGTCTATTCACACATATCTCAGGCTCACCCCGGAGTTACGTGCCGGGGTGTGGGGGCCTAAGGCCGGCGATGAGCCGCCCGTGACCGGTCAGCGCCATCCTGTTCTCAAGGGGTTTGAAGAGACCGACATCGTGCCGTTCGGGGGCATGCTCATGCCGCTCAAAGTGGATAGCGGCGCCACAGTTCCCCTGACATTCATACCCGAGTTCCCGATCTTCCCGCCGGAAACTTCCTGGATGCGCCAGCCGAAAACCGACATACCAGGATTGGTCCTGAAGGGCCGCGTTGCCTATCTACCCGCCGATCTGGACCGGCGCTATATTCAGGACGGTCTTCCGGATCATGGGGATCTGCTTGCGAACCTGGTGCGCTGGGCCGCGCAGGACAGCGTTCCGCTTCGTGTGGAAGGGAGCGGTGTCGTGGACTGCAATCTTTATTCGCAGCCGGGAAGGCTGATTCTCCACGTGGTGAATCTGACGGGCACGGGAACCGGACGCGCGCCGGTCGAAGATCTGATTGCAATCGGACCTCTGCGGGTGAGTGTGAAAGTGCCGGACAAAGGTCATGCGAAATCTGTGCGGATGCTGGTGGCGGGCACTTCGAAGACGCCGACCGTTGACAAGGGCTGGGCGACACTAACTCTCGATCGATTACTCGATCACGAAGTTCTCGTATTCGAGTAAGTAGAGTTATGCCAAGCGCAGGTGAACAGCCGCAACGGAATGTTTGGGCAAAGTAACGGTTGCGACACTCCCGGACAGGCTGACATTCAGAGGCGCCGGTTTCACCTCATTGGGTTTGCTGAAAGTGTTGGCGGCGTTTAGCGCGGCGCCGGTGAGGACGGTCGCGCGAACTTCAATGGGCGCGCCGGAATCCATCGTGCGGAGACGGACGGTCAGAGGTGCATCGGCGAACGGGTTCGTCAGAGTTACCGTCATTAATTTTCCG
>JAOAPQ010000285.1 GCA_025462965.1 Bryobacterales bacterium | reverse complement strand
GTCTGGGACACCTCACCAGGAAGTACGGTCTGACCATCGATAATCTGCTGGCCGCCGACGTTGTGCTGCCCGATGGAAGCTTCGTTGTGGCCAGCGCCGATGAAAACAGCGACCTGTTCTGGGCAATCCGCGGGGGCGGCGGAAATTTCGGTGTCGTGACTTCGTTTCTGTTTCAGGCGCATCCCGTCCATACCGTATGCGCCGGACCCATGTTGTGGGAATTGGAACACGCGGCCGACGTGATGAAGTGGTATCGCGAATTCATTATGCAGGCGCCGGAAGAGATCAACGGATTTTTCGCCTTCATGACCGTACCTCCCGGGCCGCCATTCCCCGAACATCTCCACTTCAAAAAAATGTGCGGGATCGTGTGGTGCTACACGGGGCAAATGGAGCAGGCCAATGAAATTCTGGAGCCAATCCGGGGCTACCGTCCGCCTGCGTTCGAGTTTTTCTGTCCCATGCCGTTTCCCATGCTGCAGGGTATGTTCGACGGGCTTTATCCGCCTGGTCTGCAGTGGTACTGGAAAGGGGATTTCTTCAAAGAACTCAGTGATGAAGCGATCGGGCTGCATCTGGAGCACGCGGCGAAACTGCCCACGCTGCAATCGACCATGCATCTTTATCCCATCAATGGCGCGGCACACAAAGTGGGACCGGACGAAACGCCGTGGAGCTATCGCGATGCCGTCTGGAGCCAGGTCATCGTGGGCGTCGATCCGGACCCTGCCAATAAGGAGCGGATTTCGGGCTGGGCCAGAGATTATTGGAATGCATTGCATCCGTATGGTGCGGGAGGGGGTTACGTCAACTTCATGATGGAGGAGGGGGAAGATCGTATCCGCGCGACTTATCGCGAGAATTACGACAGACTTGCGGCCACTAAGGCGAAGTACGATCCGGATAATTTCTTCCGCGTGAACCAAAACATCCAGCCCGCCTGAACGGACACGCGGCGGGTAGCCGCGTTTTGTTTTTCCGAGAAATTCTCCGTTTCACAGCTCTTCTATCGTCTGTGAGGCCATCGAGCGTGACCCCAGATTGCTGGACTACGGAAGGCGCGAAACTCCTCAAAAGCTGATCGGCTCCTCGACGCCAGGGTAACCGGTCCCCGGTGGCTGAACCGTCCGCGGTCGCTGCCCTTGTCCCAAAAATCCTTCTGGGTCGAACAAACCGCTACAAACCGGCCTGTGCTCGACTCCAGACGAATGGGCCGTGGTCCAGCGGCAATGCCGGCGAAAAAGCGAACGCGGCTATCGCCGCGTGTCCATCGGCGCGCCCCCAATCCCCCAAAAGGCCTCCCTTTACTAACCGCCGCTCCGAACCATAGTCTAAATTGGCAGCGGGATGGAAATTACGGATGTAGCGGCCGTCGAGCAGATTCGCGCAGGCAGCACGGAGATTTTCCGTGTCCTGGTCGAACGTCACAGCCGCGCCGTGTTCCGCTTGGCCTATCGTATGACGGGAAATCAACAAGATGCGGAGGACACAGTGCAGGAGACGTTCCTGCGAGCCTATCGGCAGCTTCACCATTTCGACGGCCGGTCGGCATTCAGCACCTGGATCTACAGGATCGGCGCGAATTGCGCCATCGATCTTCTGCGCGGCCGCAAGAAGCGCGAGGCGGACGGCGTTGACCTGCTGGAACGGCAGCCCGCGCACGAGCCCTCGCCCGAGCGCCTGACGGCCAGCAGCCAGGTGGCTCGTATGTTGGGTCCGGCACTGGACGAGCTCAGCGAGACCGAACGAGCGGCGTTTGTCATGCGCCATTACGAAGGTTTGTGCATCGAGGAGATCGGCCGCGTGCTCGGCGTACAGCCGAATGCGGCGAAGCATTCGGTCTTCCGGGCCGTTCAGAAATTGCGCCGGGCACTGGAACCCGCGATGGGGATGGCGCGATGAGTCACCTGAGCGAGGAACAACTCGTGCTTCATTACTACGGCGAGGAAGGGGATGCCGCCGCGCATCTGGAACATTGCGCGGCGTGCCGCAAGGAGTACCAGGATATCGTTCGCGTCCTCGATGCGTGCCGCGAGCTGACCGTGCCCGAGCCCGTGCCGGCCTTCGAAACGCTCATGTGGCAGAAGCTTGCGCCGGAGTTGAGGAAGCCGCGCACTCCGTGGTGGCGGCGCGGCTGGATGCTGGCCCCGGTTATGGCGGGAATGCTGGCCGCCGCGTTCTTCGTCGGCCGCATTTCGACGGTGAAAGTACCCGTCGCTGGCGAAACCGCCCAGGCAATTCCGGCGCAGGGGCGCGAGCGAATCCTGCTCGTCGCCATGGGCGATCATCTCCAGCGTTCTCAAATGGTGCTGGTAGAGCTCGCCAACGCCAAAGCCGGCGACGCTCCGGATATACATCTGGCGCAGGAACGCGCACGCGATCTGGTGAGCGAGAACCGCTTGTACCGCCAGACTGCTTCCCTGTCCGGCGCCAACGAATTCTCGGGTTTACTCGACGACTTGGAGCGCGTGCTCACGGATGTGGCAAACAGCCCCGCGCGGATCTCTTCGCCGGAGTTGCAGCAGATCCAGCGGCGAATCGAAAGCCGCGGACTGATCTTTAAAATCCGGGTCATCGACTCGAACCTGAAGCAAAAAGGTACCGAAAAACTATGAAACTGAATCTCTCCATTTTCTTGCCGCTGCTGCTTGCGGGTTCCGCGTTGTCGCAGGATCTTAAGGATCTAATCCCGAACCAGGCGCAGCTGATGCAGCTCAAAGCGCAGATGCAGCCGTTCCAGCAAATGGGGCGGCAGAAGCCGGATCGCTCGGCAAACGACGAGCATCTCTACGACTCGGGTACCCGCGCCCTCGATGGCAGCCGCTGGGAAGATGCCGCCAGGCTGTTCGGCGAGGCGGCGGACCGCAAGGGCACTCATGCGGATGGTGCGCTCTATTGGAAAGCCTATGCGGAGAACCGCATGGGCCACCGCGAGAACGCCCTGGCGACCATCGCGCTGCTGAAGAAGGACTACGGGTCCAGCCGCTGGCTAAATGACGCACAGGCGCTCGAAGTGGAGATCAGGCAGCAATCCGGCAAGCCCGTGAGCCCCGAGTCGGAATCGAACGAGGACCTGAAGATGCTTGCCTTGAACGGCTTGCTCCATTCCGACCCGGACCAGGCGCTGCCCATCATAGAGAAGTTGCTCAAGAGCAATAACTCGCCGAAATTGAAAGACCGTGCGTTGTTCGTGCTATCGCAAAGCAATTCCCCCAAGGCCCAGCAGATCCTGACCGATGTGGCAAAGGGAGGCTCGAATCCGGACCTGCAATCGAAGGCGATCCGCTACATAGCCATCTCCGGCAACAAGGACGCCCGCCAGCAGCTCCTTTCTATCTACACCCCGGGGAGCGACGTCAACGTGAAGCGGCAGGTGATCCGCTCGCTCGGCATCATGCCCGCCTCGCAGTCAGGCGATTCGCTGGTTTCGATCTATAGCTCGGACCCGGACCCGGCGATCAAGCGCGAGGCCATTAACGGGCTGTTCGTTCAAAGCAACGCCAAGGCCCTGGTGGATCTGGCGCGGAAAGAGAACAACTTCGCGATGAAACAGGATCTGGTCCAGAAGCTTTCGGTGATGCACTCGAAAGATGCGACCGCGTACCTGATGGAGCTGCTACAAAAATGAAACGCCTGGCCATTGTGCTCGCTTTCAGCGTCTCCGCGCTTGCCCAGCAGCCGCGGGTGACCAACGCGAAGATCGAAAACCGTCCCGCGGGAAACTTGGAAGCGACTTTCCATTCGCTTGTCGCGGCGCAGGACGCTCCCGTGTGGGTTGCGTACTCAGTACCGGCAGTTCCGGGCCACGGTGACTCATGCTGCTGGAACGACGGGTACCGGGGATGCGGTCTCGAGGGCAGAATCACTACGCCGGTTGCCGCGGGGCCTGTTCTGCTGGAAGGCTCGTCAACGCTCGTGGTGCTGTTCCGGGTGGCGAATCGTGCGGTCGAGAAGGTGCGAATGGCATCCGCCGGCTGCGACCTGGATGCCGGCGGGCTGCCGTTCATCATCCTGGACGGTGTGAAGCCCGGCGAGAGCGTGGCGCTTCTCTCCACGTTGGTAACCGCGAAGCGCGATCAGGCACTCTCCGCCATCGCGATGCACGCTGACCCCGCGGCGGTAGCTTCATTGCTTGCGCTCGCGAAGAACGATCCCACGCCGCACATTCGCGGCCAGGCTCTTTTCTGGCTCGCCCACCGCGCGGGACAAAAGGAAACAGCGGCCATCACCGACGCCATCGCCAACGACCCCTCCACGGAAGTGAAGAAGAAGGCCGTGTTCGCGCTCCAGCAATTGCCCAAAGACGAAGGCATTCCGCTCCTGATTCAGTTGGCGCGTACAAACAAAAACGCCGAAGTGCGGAAGCAGGCGATGTTCTGGCTGGGCCAATCGAAAGATCCACGGGCCGTATCCTTCTTTGAGGAAATTCTCGGGAAGTAAACTGAGGGTGTGGCTCGTGCCCTCGTCATCCTGATTTGTTGCTCCGCCTGTTGGGCGGATTGCAAACTGCCGGACGCGGCGCCCCCCATTGACGATCGTTCCGTGACCGTCGAAGCGCTACTCGAAGCCGGTCACTTTCCACGCGCAAAGATGTTGATCGCGTCGCTACCGGAAGAGGCCCGGAGTCTCTGGCTGCTGTCTCGCGCCGAAGCCGGGCTCGGGCATCAGGACGCTGCGTTGAAACTCGCGGGTCAAGCCGTCTCGCTCGATGGTACGAAGTCCGAGTACCATGTTCAGCTCGCGGCAGCGAATGGGCGGCTGGCCGAACGCGCCAGCATGTTCAAGCAACTCGGGTACGCCAAGCGTGCAAAGAAGGAACTGGATATCGCGCTGGAACTGAATCCCGATAATGTAGATGCCCTCTATGGGCTGATGCTGTTTTACTACGCGGCGCCCTCGTTCGTCGGCGGAGATAAACAGAAGGCGCTGGACGCCGCGGACAGGATGACGCGACTCAGTCCGGCGCGTGGCTATCTGGCGCAAGCGCGCCTCGCCGCAGAGCGGAAGGACGCGGCGGCGGAGGAGAGCTTTTACAAGAAAGCGATCGACGCGGACCCGCTGTTCTACGAAGCTAAGGCCACACTGGCGCAGTTTTACCTGGAGCGCGAGCCCGCGAACGTGGATGCGGCCGCAGACCTGGCGTGCGAGGCGGTGCGCCTGGATCCGGACCGCGTCGACGCGTGGAGCGTTCTGGCTGAGGTGGAAGTTCGTAACCAGTGCTGGGATGAATTGTTCATTCTGCTCGACCGGGCGAAGACATTCGTTCCCGGTGACGGCCGCTACTACTATTCAGCCGGGGACGCGCTCGCGCGATTGGGAATGAGCTCGCGTTGGGCGGAGCAGTTTCTGCGTGCATATCTCTCCGGGCCCGTCGAGAGCGATCAATTCCTGGCGCGGGCGCACCTTCGCCTGGGTGAGGTGTTGCAAGGGACGAATCGCGACGAGGCAAAGGTGGAGTTCGCGAAGGCGATTGAGCTCGATCCGGCCCTTGCTAAGCGCTGAAGCGGCCAACTCACCAAGTACGCGAGCTTTCCGCTTTCGTGAAAAGAGAACGCGGCTATCGCCGCGTGTCCTTCCCATAAACGATACCCGCAGCCGCCAGATCCTCCACTCCGATTCCGACCGACTTAAAAACCACACGGCCCCTCACCGGCATCGCCCGGGTACCCGCCAGCAATTCCCCGATCTCCGCGTAAATCGTCGCGCCCGCTTGAACAATATCCCCCGATTCCATCCCCGCCGCCGCGCGCGATTCCACCACCACAACCCCGCGCATCACCTCGTCATCCAATTCCCGCCGCGTCGCCGGAAGACCGCCAATGGCGTTCACATAAGTGGCCTCCCCCAGCCACTCTCCCCGTAGCACCGGCGCGGCGGCATGCGTCGCCGTCACCACAACGTCCGCCCCGCGCACCGCCGCCTCGGCCGACTCCATCGCTCGCCCGCCGATTTCCACGGCGCACCGCCGGGCGTTCTCGGCGGTGGGGCTCCAAACCCGCACATCTCCAAAATCCCGCACCATGCGCATTGCCCGTGCATGCGACCGCGCCTGCACCCCGCTCCCCAGAATGGCTATCGTACGGGCGCTTGGAGACGACAGCAGCCGCGTCGCCACCGCGGAGACCGCCGCAGTCCGCAGTTCCGTGATCAGCCGTCCGTCCATGAGGGCCAGCGGCTCTCCCGTGCTTGCGCGAAACAACTGAATGGTCGCCAGACGAGTCGGCAGCCCGATCTGCGCATTGCGTTCATACGCCATCACGAGCTTGACGCCCATCAAGTCGCCGTAAACCGCCGGCATTAAACCCCAGAAGCCGCCGTGCTCCGGAATCGTCAGTATGCTCCGTACCGGCTGCGTAACGCGACCGGCCGAAAAATCGATAAGCGCGCGCTCCATCGCCGGAATCAGTTCCTCCAGACTCAACAGCTCGCGAACCCGCGCCTCGTCAATAATCAGCATCTAGGCAGTCAAATCGTGTGCCCAGCTAATTGTGTGTTCCCGCATACATTGACGGCATCGATACACGCCGTGCGTGGGCCACATCGTCCCATGGTGCATGGATCGGCACCACCATTCGTTAAAGCGCTCCCAAATCGTTCTCATTGCGAATCTCCTACTAGTAAACGCGCAATGACTCCCCGATTCGGATCACTTCACAAATTTCTGAACGCGCCAGTTCTTGATCTCGGCGACATAAATCGCCCCGGTGCTGTCGACCGCGATGCTATGAGGATAGTCGAACTTCCCCGGCGTTTTTCCGTGGGAGCCGAGCGTGCCGGTCACCTGTCCTTCCATGTTGAGCTTCACCACGCGATCGTTCCGCCCGTCGGCCATGTAGACGGCGTTCTCCTTGGCCACATAATCGAGACCCCATGCCGCGCCCACGTTCGTCCACTTGCCCAGAAACTTCCCCTCCTGGTCGAAAATCTGGATGCGCCAGTTTTCCCGGTCGGCCACGTAGAGCCGCCCGCGCGAGTCCATCACCACGTCGTGTACGATGTTGAACTCGTTGTCGCCCTTTCCCTTCGCGCCCCATTGTGTGATGTAATCCCCGCCGTGCGTGAACTTCACTACGCGGGAGTTCACGTACCCGTCCGTGATGAAAAAGTTTCCATCCGGCGCGAAGGCAACGTTCGTCGGCCGGTTGAAAGCGTCCTTGCTCGTCTGGTCTCCCGGCGCATCGCCGACGCCGCCGATCGCCATCAGAACGCGGCCCTCCGGGGACATTTTCATGACCTTGTGCCCAGCGACGTCAATGAGCCAGATATTTCCCTCGGGATCCACGCGAATGCCATGCGAGGATTTCACCGGCACCTCATTCCACGCGCGCAGCATTTTCCCGCTGCTATCGAGCTCGACTACCGGGTGAGGGCCGCGATTGAAGATCCACACATTGTCGTTCTTATCCACCGCCACGCCGGAGCACTCGCCGAAATTCCATCCCGCCGGCAGCTTCGCCCAGCCCTCGACCGAGTGATACGGCAGCGCGGGCCCCGCAGGCGCGTTCGGTGTCTGCGCGAATTCCAGGCCGGCCGCAAGCGCCACAAACATAAGTAATCGCAAAGTCATAATGTCCTCAACTCCCGAAGTTAAGAATGCTCTGTTGTTCCACTTTGGCTGTGTCCAGTTCGATTCCGAAGCCGGACCCCGTGGGTAGCGCGATGTGTGCTTTCACGGGAGCCGGCGCATGTTTCTCGAAATGGTAGTAACTCCCCATCTTCAAGATCAGATACTCCGCCAGGGGACATGTCATCGGCGACTGGCTCGCGATCACATGCAGCGCCGCGTGAATGCTGTGCCCGTGCGGAATTACATGCGCATCATGCAGGGAGGCGACTCCGCAGATCTTCACGAGCTCGGAAATCCCCCCGCACCATTCCGGATCGGCCTGGACCACAGAAACGGCTCCCGCCTGCAGATACCGTTCTACCTCCCACCGCCCGTAGAAGTGCTCGCCCGATGCCACCGGCACCGACGTGCTGCGCCTTAGCGTCGAGAAGCTTTCCACTTTTTCCGGATGCGCCGATTCCTCGATCCAGCGCGGCCTGTACTGCTCCACCTGCTTGGCCCACGCCACAGCATAGTTCACGTCCCAACCGCTGAATGCGTCGAACATGAGATCGGTCGAATTCCCCAGGGTTTCCCGCAGAAGCCGCACCAGCTCCACGTTCTTCTGCAGGCCCTCCGGCCCCGAACCCGGTCCATATGCGAGAAACCACTTCTGCGCGCGATATCCGTCCGCTTGCAGTGCGAGACACCGTTCGCGCACTTTGGCCGGCTCGAGCGAGTATCCCAGGCAACTCCCGTAAACTTCCACCGATTCGCGCGTCGGCCCGCCGAGCAGACGGTACACCGGCGTTTCGAAATAGCGGCCGCGCAGGTCCCAGAGCGTGTTGTCCACGGCGCTGATCGCCATCAGAAACAATCCATCTCGCGAGTGGCGGTTGGAGCGATACATCTGGTCCCACAAAGCCTCTCCGGCCAGCGGATCTTTGCCCATCAGAAAAGGGCGAAGCTGTTCATGGACCACGATCGCCGCTTCGCGATCGATCGGCCCATACAAGCCGTCGAGACCGGCATCCGTCCGTATGCGCAGATAGATCTGCGTCATCCCTACGCTCTTGTGAGCCGGAGTCTTGTCCTGATAGACCGGCGGCCGGTACTCGTCATAAACGTAGAGCGGATTGACCTGGTATTGCCCGTTGACTCCGCTCTCGGTGTCGCGGTGTCCTTTTAATTGCAGGAGCTCCACCGCGGCGATCTTCAGCTTCCCGTTCGGCCGTTCCGCCCACGCCGCGAGCGGCACAGCCGCAAGCCCTGCCAAACCATGTCTCAGAAACTGCCGGCGATCGAGAGAACGTTTCATAGCGGACTGATGCAGTATATCCGAGCGGCGACCCCGCCCGCTTTGCGTCCACACGAACGAACATATACAATGCAACCCGAAAGGCATTCATGGCATTTACAAGACGGGACTTCGGCAGGATCGCGCTCACCATTCCAGCTACGCTGCTGGCTGCGCCCGGCTCAAAAATCAACGGCGTCCAGGTTGGAGCGATCACCTATAGCTTCCGCCAGGGCGTCCCGAAGCAGGAAATCATCCCGGACATGGTGAAGATCGGCCTGAGCGAAGTAGAACTCATGTCGGGCGATGGTGAAGCGCTTGCCGGAGCACCCGAGGCTCCACGTTTTGCCCGCTCTCCGATCACCCCGGAACGGCGGGCTGAGATGGAAGAGCGGCAGAGAGCCGTCAAAGAATGGCGCGCCTCCACCACCCCGGCGACATTCCAGGCCGTCCGGAAGCAGTTCCAGAACGCCGGCATTGAACTGCGAATACTCTGCTACAACATGGGCCGCAACGTCGCTGATGACGAAATCGACTATGCCTTTCGCATGGGCCGCGCCATGGACGTAAAAGCCATCTCCTCCAGCAGCACCGTTTCCGTCGCGAAGCGCGTGGCTCCATTCGCCGACAAATATAAACTGATGTGGTCCGGACATGGCCACGACAACGTCGCCGACCCGGAGGAGTTCGCTAAGCCCGAGACCTTCGAAAATATCATGTCGTTCAGCAAGTACATCGGCGTGAACCTCGATATCGGCCACTTCACCGCCGCGGGCTACGATCCCATTCCGTTCATCCAGAAACACCACGCCCGTATCACCAACCTGCATTTGAAGGACAGAAAGAAGAATCCGGACGGCGGGGGTAGGGGAGCCAACGTACCATGGGGCCAGGGCGATACGCCGATCAAGGAAGTACTTCTGCTCATGCGAAAAGAGAAGTATCCGTTCCCGGCCAATATCGAACTAGAGTACCCGATTCCCGAAGGCTCGGATCCCGTTGCCGAAGTAGCGAATTGTTACCAGTATGCGAAGACGTGCCTGGAATCGTAACCAATTCCAGTGCGCGACAATGGCAGCATGGCTGGAGCGATAATCCGCGACCCTGAGATCATGCATGGAACGCCGGTTTTCCGGGGTACTCGAGTTCCCCTTCAGACTCTCTTCGACTACCTCGAGGCGGGTGAACCTTTAGAGGATTTTCTCCAGGGCTTCCCGACCGTGAGCCGTCAACTTGCCATTCAGGCTCTTGAAGAAGCCAAGCATCTATTGCTCGCACGGGTGTGATGCGCGTTCTGTTTGACGAGTGTATCGATGAGCGCCTGCGGCATCGCTTCACCGAACACGAGTGCCAGACGGCCCGCTACGCAGGACTCGCAGGTCTGAAAAACGGTAAGCTGTTGTCCGCTGCCGAGACCGCGGGTTTTGAGGTCATGGTTACTGTGGACCAGAACATGCCCGACCAACAGAATCTCAGCCGCCACAATATTGCATTGATGATTGTGTGTGCGCCAACGAACCGCTTGCCCGATTTGGAGCGGCTCGTAACAGCAGCGCTGGCGGTACTTGCTTCAATCCGGCCAGGCCAGGTCATCAGAGTCCACTGACGGGTCTTGTTGTACCTGCCCCTCAGTACAAAGTAAACGCGTAAAGCGTATCCCCGGCCGCAATCAAAATATACTGATGCTCGTCAATCGCGTAGGTCTCCGGCGCGTTCGAGATCTGTCCGAGATGGGTATGCCAAAGTATCTTCCCGTTTGCGGGATCATACACCACCAGGTTTCCCCCCGCGTCCCCTGTAAATAGCAACTTACCCGCCGTCGTAAGCATCCCATTCCCTAACCCGCCGCCGGTACCCGGATACCGATGCTGCCACGCCACTTTACCCGTCTTATAGTCAATGGCAGTAAGAAACCCGCCCAGAGACCCGACCTGGTCTTCTTCCTTCCCGCCAAGCCCCATCGCTCCGCGCGGATCCGTCTCCGTGAGATAGTACATCGCGTAAGTTTCCGCCGTCGGTACATAAAACAATCCTGTATCGGGACTATATGCCGGCGGCGGCCAGTTAGTGGCTCCTGCATTGTTCGGAGACACAAGCGAACCCGGAACGGTTGAATCTTTTTCCGGATTGCGCACCGGTTGGCCCTTCGCGTTCACTTCCTTGGCCCAGTTCGCCGCGTTGGAAAACTTGCCCGTCGCCAGGTGCTCGCCGGTCAAGCGATCCAGAGTAAAAAAGTATCCGTTCCGGTCCGCGTGCAGAACCATTCTGCGCGGCTTGCCTTTGAATTCGCCATCGACGAGTATCGGCGTCTCGGTTGAATCCCAGTCATGCGTGTCGTGCGGATTCACCTGGTAGTACCAGGCCATCTTGCCGGTATCCACGTTGATCGCCATGATCGAGCACGTATACAGGTTGTCGCCCGCGCGGCTCGGCGGATTGGTATACGCGGGCGACGGATTGCCCGTGCCGAAAATATACAAATGAGTCTCGGGATCGTACGACCCCGGAATCCAGACGTTGCCCGCGCCGTGTCTCGCGCCATCCAAGGTACCCCAAGTCTCCAAACCGGCGTCGCCTTTCTTCATCGGCACCGTGTAAGTCGTCCACTGAACCTCGCCGGTCTCCGGATCGCGCGCCTGAACGTAACCCGGCTCATCCAGATCGTTGCCCGTGCCGATCAGGATGCGATTGCCAACGACGATCGGCGCCATCGTCGAAAAATATTGCAGGTTGAAATCGGCGATCACCTTGTGCCAGCGCTCTTTACCCGTCTTCGCATCGAGACAAACCAGGTAATCGTCCGGCGTCTCCATATACAGCCAGTTGCCCCACATCCCCAGGCCCCGGTTGCCGATATGGGTACCGCCCTTGGTCTTCCAGAAGTAATGCCATATCTCATGGCCGTCGAGCGCGTCCATGGCCCAGGCGTTATCCGGCGTTGAGAAGTAGAGAATGCCGTTCACCTGCAGGATCGATGCGCGAACGTTCGCGCCGCTCCCGAACCCCCCGCCCGCACTTGCATCGCTCGTGCCTTCGCCGCCGACGATCACCGGCGCCGCCCCGCCGCCGAAACCGCCCCTTCCGCCTCCGCCATTCCCAGTCCCGGCAGTGACTCTGCTTGTCCACGCGAGGGTCAGGTTCTTGACATTGCTTTGATTGATCTGCGTCAGCGAGCTATACCGGCGTCCGCTATAGTCTCCCGAGTAAGTCGGCCATGAGTTACCCAGCGGCTTGGTCAACAACGCCGGATCCAGTTCCTGAGCCATGAGGAGGCCTGG
>JAOAPQ010000019.1 GCA_025462965.1 Bryobacterales bacterium | reverse complement strand
CGTAATGACACTGCCTCCTCGCGCCAGTCTTTCGTAATCAATGGAGCGCCGCCCCATCAGGGCATCAATTTCATGGTTGATGGCACGGACGCTACCGGCATCGAGACAGGAGAGATTGGCGGAATTTCCACGTCCGCCTACCAGTCTACGTTCACCCTCGGGTTGGATTCTATCGCCGAGTTCGTGATTCATTCGAGCACGTTTTCAGCGAAATATGGGCGTGCGCTTGGGGGCGTTATCGAAACGGTGACCAAGTCGGGAACAAACGCCGTTCACGGGAACGCATTTTACTACCTCCGTAACGACGTTTTGAACGCGAACACCATCCAGGCAAATGCTGCAGGGCTGCAGCGCCCGGAACTGCGGTTCAACCAGTATGGCGCCAATAGCGGCGGCCCCGTCATACGCAATAAGCTGTTTTTCTGGCTGGGGTATGAAGGGCTGGTACGGCGCACTGGAGTAACAAATACCTACACCGTGCTGTCCCCACTGGGCCGGGCCGGTGTAGTAGATCCGCAGATCAAGAACTTCGTGAACACTTACCTGCCGTTGCCTAATCGGCCTTCCACGTCCAATCCGAATCTTGCCCTGCTGGTTCGCAACGATGTAGCCGCCGTGCAGGAGGACATCGGTACCGCCCGCATCGATTACAACTTTTCCGATGCCGACAATCTTTTCTTCCGTTACAACATTCACGAGACCGATTCCGCAAGTCCGGTTCTGGGGGGCTCTCTCCTCAATCCCGGCCGGCAGCAACTTGCGACGCTGAGCGAGACCCATGTGTTCAGCCCCACTATGACGGCAAACCTACGGTTAGGATTCAATCGTCCCGTGACCAACAGTGTCCGGAATCTACCTAACCCCGGCATCAGTCTCTCGAGTATTTTCACAATCGGCGGAAGCTATCTCCACGATTTTCCGCAGTCGGAAACCATCGCCGGGGATTTCACCAAGATCAAAGGCCCGCATACGCTGCAATTCGGCTTTGAACTGCGCTGGACGGTTGACAGCCGCATTCAGGACAACGGTTCCACTTTCACCTTCTTTGGCGGCGCGAACCAATTGACAAATCTCTTCAATAACGCGCCCGATCAGTTATCTCAGACGGATAATATCGGCGGCAATGCCGGCTTCAGTGGGAACTACAGCTTCTACTTTCAGGACGACTACCGGGTTTCTCGTAAGCTGACCTTGAACCTGGGATTACGGTGGGATTACTTCCTACGTCCCAGTGAACGTTTCGCCAGGGTGGTGGGGGTCGAGGGCTCGGCCTTCCCGGTTTCCCAGTTGCACTTCAAGCAGCCGGGGCAGCCGTTGATCCCCCAGGATTTCGCCGGTTTTGGACCGCGTGTTGGCTTCGCTTACAGCCTGAATGATAGGACCGTCATTCGCGGCGGCATCGGAATCTTTGTTGGGAATAACTACCCCGCGATGACCACGGCCGCCACCTCGACCTATGTGCCGCCCAGCATCCCGGCAAGTCTGTTTAACCCGGCGTACACGCGATCGATCGATGTTTTTAACCGTGCCACGACGCCCAATCTGGCGTTTCCGGATAACAGCTTTATTACCCCTTCGCAGATTCTGCAGACACTGCCTCCGCCATCGCCAATTTTTGTGGCTCCGGATTGGCAGAACACCAACGCATACCAGTGGAGTATTCGGTTGGAACGGGCCTTGGGCGCGAACTCTACCCTTTCCGCTGGGTACAACGCTACTCGATCGGTGCATGTGATCGGGCAGGACGTTTTCAACGTAAGCCGCCCTCTGCTGGGAAACACTCGCGAGAATCCACTATTTGGACCCATCTCCTTCCGGGGCACATTCAACAACGCGTTCTACAACGGCATGCAAACTACTTTCACGCACCGGTTCACAAGGGGATTGCAATTCGACGTAAATTACACCTGGTCGCATTCGATTGACGACATCTTCGGTTACGCGGGGCAGAACGATCCGGGAGTAACTCCGCAGACTAACAGCCGCCAGATGCAGCGCGGCAACTCGGCGTTCGACAGACGACACGAATTTAAGGCGGACTATTACTACGATCTCCCCCTTGGCAGGAGTTGGGTCGGGCTCGGATGGAACGTGGGGGGAATCGTGCGCATCTCGAGCGGCGCTCCCTACACCGTCGTGACCGGCGCCACGATCGGAGACGGATCGCATGTGCAGCGTCCCAATCTGCTCTGCGCCAGTCCTTCAACAGGGCAGTCGCCGGGCTTGTTCACGCAGGTATTGAGTCCGGCCTGCTTTGCGGCGCCATCCGTTCCGGATCCCGCAACCGGCTTCTTTATCGGTAGTCTGGGGCGCGATACCTTCACCGGCCCCGCAGCCATGAATTTTGACTTCAGTATCACGAAGTCAACGCGCATCACGGAGCGCTTCACGCACCAGTTCCGCGCCGAGTTCTTTAACATTTTCAACAACACTAATTTCAATGTCCCGGCCACGGCGCTGAACGATCCCAATTTTGGAAAGATCCTTGGGGCAGGTCCGGGTCGGGAAATACAATTCGCAATGAAGCTGCTTTGGTAAAGGGCGGTAAGTCTACTCCGATGAAATACGAACCTCTGATCTCTCTAGCGCTGGCGTGCGCTGTAAGCGTAGGTGCCGCTTTTTGTGCCGATGGAACTCCGTATCCGCGCAGCAAGACCATCACGAAACTGACGTGGGACTCCAACATCGCCCGCATTGGAACTCCTGGTAATGGAGGCAAAGATGGGGCGGGTGACAACTGGGCCATTACGTGGGCCGATGACGGCAAGCAGTATACGACCTATGGCGATGGTCCCGGCTTCACGCGGCTTCCGAAAGTGGAAATGACCATCGGATTCGCCAAGATCACCGGCGACCCCCCGAACGTTACTGCGGAAGATATCATCAGCGACGCCGATACTCCTGGCGGTGGGGGCAGGAACGGGATCAAGTCCAGCGGCTTGCTCATGGTGGACCGAATCCTCTGGATGTTTGCTCGTAATTACAAAGTGGACGGCGATTACCGCCACTCGCGGCTGGCCTGGTCCAAGGATTACGAAAAGACGTGGACGTGGGCGGACTGGCACTTCTCCGATACCTTTGGCTGTCCGGAGTTCGTGCAGTTCGGCGCCAACTATAAAGGGGCGCGCGACAAGTACGTATACGTGGTCTCGCAAGCCAACAACGATGCATACGAATACTCGCCGGACATCGTCATGGCACGCGTGCCCGAAAACAAGATCGCCGACCGCGGCGCCTATGAGTTCTTCGCCGGACTGGATGGAAAAGGAAAGGCCGCCTGGAGCGCCGACCTCAGTGCGCGCAAGCCGGTCTTCACGGATCCACGCGGAGTGATGCGTGTTTCGATGAACTATAATTCGGCTATCAAACGGTACATCCTGACGGCTTCACACCGCGTCGGCGAAGGTCCCCACAATCCTTCCCTGGGCGTGTTCGAAGCGCCGGAGCCATGGGGGCCCTGGACGACGGTCTATTATGACGATCACTGGGCAGGCAACGATCGGGTCTATCATATGAAATTCCCGACCAAATGGATGAGCCATGACGGCAGAACCATGTGGATGCTTTATTCCGGCTTGGGCGGAAACAATTACGCCTTCATCCTGAGAAAGGCCACTCTCGATCTGGCGCCAGGCTCGTCGCCGAAGTGATGCGGATCGGCATCGGCTCCTGGACTTACGGGTGGTCCGTCGGGGTGAAGGGATATCCGGCTCCGGCGAAGCCCCTCACCGCGCTCGACCTGCTGTCGCGAGCCCGTGATTTCGATATACGATTGGTGCAGATCGCGGACAATCTGCCACTGGATCGTTTACCCGAATCGGAGTTGGCGGAGTTGAAGCAGCGCGCTGCCGAGTGGAATATCGAGCTTGAAATCGGGACTACCGGCGTCGTGCCCGAGCACTTGCGGAGGTTCCTCCAGCTAGCGCAGTATCTGGGAGCTCGACTTGTGCGGTCGCTGCTGTCCGATATCCACTCACGCCCCGATCTGCCGCAAGCAGCGGCATCGCTGCGCGAAGTGTTGCCGGCGTTCGAAGAGGCCAACGTCTGCCTCGCGCTGGAAAATTACGAGGAGTATACGTCACGCGAACTCGCGGGATTGGTCCGGGAGATCGATAGCCCTAGCCTGGGGGTCTGCCTGGATACCGTGAACTCTTTTGGCGCCATGGAGACACCGGCGCTGGTGGTAGGCGAACTGGCGCCGTTCGTTCGCAGCCTGCACCTGAAGGACTTCAAGATTGCGCGAGTAGATTCTCGGATGGGATACTGTGTCACCGGTTGTCCGGTGGGCGAGGGCATGCTCAACATCGGTTGGCTGTTAGACGAATTACGGGCCGCCGGCTCGGCTCCCAACATGATTA
>JAOAPQ010000018.1 GCA_025462965.1 Bryobacterales bacterium | reverse complement strand
TACGGCGCATCGGCGCAGGCGATATCGTGCTGCGATACGGGCAGAATATCGGACGCGCGAAGAAGGCCATCGAGCCGGGCGAGCACGTTCACACTCATAACCTCGGATTCGAGGAAACGGAGTTTGCGTACCAGTTTCCGGTGGGCGAACTGCCGTATCCCGGGGCGCCGCGTACAATGCCGACGTTTCTTGGCTATGCGCGCGAGGACGGGCGCGCGGGGACGCGGAACTATATCGCAGTGGTCGCGGCGAGCAACTGCGCGGCGCACACCGCCGAACGGATCGCCGCCAGCTTTGAGAATGAGACACTGCCGCCGAACGTGGACGGCGTGGTTGCGTTCCCGCACGGCGACGGGTGCGGAATGGCGATCGGTCCGGATTCGGAACAGCTGCAGCGAACCCTCACGGGCGTGCTCGCTCATCCGAATATTGCGGCGGCCGTCATTCTGGGTCTCGGCTGCGAAGTGAACCAGATCGAACATTATTTGGGGCCGAATGCGCCTCGCTCGAGCCGCCTTGTCGGCCTGACGCTGCAGAACAGCGGCGGCACACGAGGGGCGACGGAGGCGGCGCGGCGCGATATACGGCGGTTGATGGACGAGACCGCGGCCGAGGAGCGCGTCGAGATTCCGGCATCGAAGATCGTGCTGGGATTGAACTGCGGCGGGTCGGATTCGTTCTCCGGGATTACGGCCAACCCGGCGCTGGGATACTGCTCGGACTGGCTGGCGGAGATCGGCGCCACGGCGGTGCTGGCGGAGACAACCGAGATCTTCGGCGCGGAGCATCTTCTGGTTCAGCGATCCCGGAATCGCGCGGTCGCCGAGCGTCTGCTCAGCTTTGTGCGCGGATACAAGGATTACCTGAAGCGGTTCAGCGGCAGTTTCGACGACAATCCATCGCCGGGCAACAAGGCCGGCGGACTTTCGAACATCCTGGAGAAGTCGCTGGGCGCGGTGGCGAAGGCGGGTACGTCGCCGCTGATGGACGCGGTTGATTATGCGGAGCGGATCACGTCGCCCGGGTTCGTGTTTATGAATACGCCTGGCTACGATCCGGCATCGCTCTCCGGCCTGGCGGCAGGAGGCTGTAATCTGATCGCGTTCACGACGGGACGCGGCAGCGCGATCGGGTTTCCATCGATTCCGGTGATCAAGATTGCGAGCAATAGTTTTACGTACAATCGGATGACCGACAACATGGACGTCAACGCGGGCACGATTGCGGACGGAACGAAATCGGTCGAGGAAGTGGGGCGAGAGATTTTCGATATGGTGCTGCGCGTCGCCTCGGGTGAACGAACCTCCAGCGAGCGGCTGGGGCACAAGGAATTTGTGCCGTGGAAGATTGGTCCGGTGCTGTAGATGAGAAAGATACTTTTCGTTTTTGCGATGGCTTGCGCGGTGATGTGGGGGCAGAAAGGCACCGGCGGCAAGACCGCCGGCGGGACCAAAACCGGGGAGACTAAAGCCGGCGGGACCAAAGGCGTATCGGCGTTCAACAAGCCTGTTTTCGAGGCTTATATCCGGCATTTGTTCGTTTGGCCGCCGCCGGTCCAGATCGATATCGACGATCCGAAACCGGGGCCTATGCCGGGTTATGACGAGGTAACGGTGCGCGCGTCGCAGGGGAATGCCAGCTCGACGGAAACGTTCTATGTTTCCAAAGACGGGCAGAAGATTGTGCGCGGGCAGATTTTCGATATTGCGAAGAATCCGTTCAAGAGCGATCTGGATAAGCTCAAGACGGAGTTCCGGCCGAGCATGGGAACGGCGGGCGCGCCGGTGGTGATTGTCGCGTTCAGCGACTTCCAGTGCCATTACTGCAAGGAAGAAGCGAAGACTCTGCGCGAGAACCTGCTGAAGGACTATCCCACGCAGGTGCGCCTCTACTTCATGGACAATCCGCTCGACTCGGTGCATCCGTGGGCGCGGGCGGCGGCGGACGCAGGACAATGCATCTTCAAACAGAAGCCGGGCGTGTTCTGGGATTATCACGATTGGATTTTCGAACATCAAGAAGAAATTACGCCCGAGAACCTGCAGGCGAAGGTTCTGGATTTCGCGAAGGGCAAGGAACTGGACGCGCTGGCACTGGGGCGATGCATGGATACGAAGGCGACCGACGGCGACGTGCAGAAGTCGGTCGATGAGGGGAAGGCGGTAGGGGTGAGCTCCACCCCGACGATTTTCGTGAACGGGCGCAAGCTGGTGGGCGCGGTGGATTGGCCGTCGCTGAAGCGCATTATCGATTACGAGATCGATTATCAGAAGACCGCGAAGAACGCCGGCGAGGATTGCGGCTGCGAAGTTACGCTGCCAACGCCGGGATTTAAATAGGAATACATCCCAAAGTTCTTCTACCGGTCCGCCGATAGAGAAACCGTGGAACGGAGATGGATTAATCAATTGGCCGGAGACATTCGGGGAACATGGAAGCTGCCGCCGCTCATCCTGCATCCCTTCGCGGGCGATCAAGGTCCGGACAGACTGTTGGAAGGTTCGCGGGCGCAACTCGCGCTGCAAGCGTTGACTCCGGATCTCGACTCGAACCGGGAGGACCTGATTCGGCTCGTGGTGGAGGGACGTCATCAGGAACTGCGGATGCTCTTCTATATCGGGAAAGATCTGCAGCGGTGGGCGGAGCAGTGCATGGATTTCGTTGCACGCGAGCCGCAGCTGAGTAAGTTGGGGATTCGTGAGCAGAGTTTCGTCACGCTCCTGGTGGAACATCCGCCGGCTGGAATGGCGGCCAAGCTGAATAAATGGGGCGTGGGGGACCAGCGGGCGATCTTTTCGCGAGCGATCGGCCTGAATGCGGTTTTCGATCGGCCGCCGGAGTTGGAATTTCTGCGGGCATCGTTTGTTCAGAGTTATCAGCGTTTCGCGGATTACCTTTTTATTGCCTATCAGACGATGTCGCCGTATACAGCGCTGCCTCCGGAGTCTTTTGTGTTCGAGCTTTATGCTTCGGAGGAGTATGCGAGGATGCTGGCGGCGGGCTGGGGATAGGGATAGATGGAAGACGACAGGCCACAAAAAACGATGGCCTGTCCTACTACCTTTTGTGGGCGAGACGGCGTCTATGTCGTTATGCTGATGCAGGATCTTCGATACGCGCTGAGGACACTCTTGCGAAGTCCCGGATTTACGGCGGTCGCCGTGATTTCGCTCGCTCTCGGGATTGGCGCGAATACGGCGATCTTCAGCCTGATCGACGCGATGATCCTGCGCAAGCTGCCGGTGAAGAATCCGGAAGGGCTTTATATCGCGGGCGACGCGGCGGCCGTCAATAGCAACTCGTTTGGCTCGCAGCGCACGGAAACGTTCTCGTATACCACTTACAAGCATATGCGAGAGCGTAATCAGCTCTACTCCGAGATGTTTGTGTCGGGCAGCGCGGGTCATCTGGAGATGACGATCGGCGGCAAACCGGATGCCACGAACGTGCGCGGGCGCCTGGTGAGCGGAACTTATTTCCCCATGCTGGGCGTGAGCGCGCAGATGGGGCGCGCGCTGACAGTGGACGACGACAAGGTACCGGGCGCGCATCCGGTCATCGTGATCAGCGACGGGTTCTGGCACACGAAGTTCGCGGGAAAGCCGGATATTCTGGGCCAGACCATCGGATTGAACGGACGGCTCTACACGATTATCGGCGTCATGCCGCCGGAGTTCACGGGCGAAGTGGTCGGGCAGTCGTACGATCTGTGGGTTCCGATGATGATGCAGGCGAAGGTCATGCCGGGCCGCGAGTGGCTGAACGAATACCGGCGAAGCTGGCTGCAAATGATGGTGCGGCTGAAGCCGGGTGTCACGGAGCAGCAGGCGCGGGCGGGAACCGATGTCCTGGTCAAGCAGATCCTGATCGACCAGGAGGGCCCGAACGGAAAGCCGGAAGAACTGCGGGACATCCGGCAGGCAAAGATCGAGTTCGGTACCGGAGCGACGGGGTTCTCGCGGCTGCGCGCTAACTTCTCCGAGCCGTTGATGATCCTGATGAGCGTGGTGGGGTTGGTGCTGCTGATCGCTTGCGCGAACGTGGCGAACCTGCTGCTGGCGCGCGCGACGTCGCGGCAGCGCGAGATCAGCGTGAGGCTGGCCCTGGGCGCGGCGCGGAGCCGTTTGATCCGGCAATTGCTGACGGAGAGCGTGGTGCTTTCGGTATGCGGCGCGTTGCTGGGCCTGCTGGTGGCGCGTTGGGGCAGCCGGCTGCTGCTGCTCCTGGTGAATCGGGATGGCGTGCCGCTGGCCCTTCATTTGGATTTGCGCGTTCTGGCTTTCACGGCGGCGGTCGCGATGCTGACGGGAGTGCTGTTCGGGCTCGCGCCGGCATTGCGCGCGACGCGAATCGAGATCAATTCCGTGCTGAAAGAAGGATCTCGCGGGTTGACCAGCAGCGGCGCGAAGCTTTCGCTGGGCAAAGTACTGGTAGTGGGGCAGGTGGCGCTTTCGCTGCTGCTGCTGATCGGCGCGGGCCTGTTTGTGCGAAGCCTGCAAAACCTGCAGCATGTGGACCTGGGTTACGAGCGCGACCACATCCTGATGATGACGATCGACGCGACCGCGGCCGGATACAAGGGACCGCGGGCGACGCAGTTGTGGCGTCAGATCCAGGCGGGTGTGGCGCGGGTACCCGGGGTGCGGGCCGTAACTTTCTCCGAGAACGGATTGTTCAGCGGGTCGGAATCGGGCTTTGGGATCGAGGCGGAGGGGTTCAAGGCGGCGAACGACCGCGACAAGGGTTCGGCATTCGATGAAGTGGGGCCCGGGTACTTCGAGACAGTCGGAATTCCGGTGGTGAAAGGGCGCGGGATCGACGAGAAAGATAACGAAAACGCGCCGAAGATCGCGCTGATCAATCAGGCCGCGGCTGCCTTCTTCTTTAAGGGCGCGGATCCGGTGGGGAAGCATATCAGCTATGAGCTCCGGCGCGGCGACAAGGTGGTTCGCGAAGTTGTCGGGGTCGTGAAAGACGTTCGCGACCACAGCCTGAAGCGGGAAATCCGGCGGCGGTTCTACATACCGGCATATCAGCCGTTCAACGACCCTCTGGGCTGGGTGAACCTGGAGATCCGGACACGCGCAGAGCCACAGGCGATGTCGGCGGCGGTACGGGCCGCAGTGCAGAGCGTGGACCGGACGCTGCCGATTACGGAACTGCACCCCCTATCCATGAACGTCGACGACCAGATGACGCAGGAGCGAATGATTGCGCAGCTTTCGGCGTTCTTCGGGGCGTTGGCGCTGCTGCTGGCCGCAATCGGATTGTATGGCGTGATGTCGTATGCGATCGCACGACGGACGAATGAAATCGGGATTCGGATGGCGCTCGGCGCGCAACCGGGAACAGTGCTGGCAATGGTGCTTCGGGAGACGCTGTTGCTGGTGGGTCTGGGGCTCGCAATCGGTCTGCCCGCCGCGCTCGGGTTGACGCGTCTGATCTCCAGCCGGCTGTTCGGACTGAAGCCGTGGGACCCGGTTACTGTTGGGATCGCGACGGTTGTCCTGGTGGGAGTTGCGGCGCTGGCCGGGTATCTGCCGGCGCGAAGAGCTGCCGGGTTGAATCCGGTGACGGCTCTGCGGTACGAGTGAATGGCCGCCGATGAACGCTGATGAACGCCGATAAAGATTGGTCATTGCGACGCTCCTGCGAACCAGTATCCAGGGCGCGCGCGAATGTGGAAGTCACCGCCGCGGACGAGTCGCACTTCCAGGTCGTGATAGCCCGGTGCCGATGCGTCCGGGGCGAAGCTCAGGACGTATTGCGTGTGCAGTTCGGCGCCGAGTTTTTCGATCGCGTTCTCCAGGCCTTTTTGACGCAGGAACGGCAGTGTTGCGCCTCCGGTTCCGACGGTCAGCACCCGAG
>JAOAPQ010000201.1 GCA_025462965.1 Bryobacterales bacterium | reverse complement strand
GTGCACGGGAGATGTTCGGGGAGCTGCTGCGGCCGATGTTCCTGGTGTGGTTTTGCGCCATGTTCCTGACGGCTGCGACGGAGCTCGCTCCTGGCCGCTGGGTGGATCTTGCGCTCACCCGCACGGTGCATATGGCCGGCATCTGGTTGTTGGTTTACGTGAGCGGCCTGATGTTCGTGATGCGCCACTTCGCGGGGACGGCGGTACACAAGCTTTCGCCGGTCGGGCTCTTGTGGGTTTCGTGCCTGCTGGGCTCGCTCGGTCTGCTGTTGTTAAGCGTGGCGAACTCGCCGATTACGGGTTTGCTGGCGGCGACGGTTTGGGGCACGGGCGTTTGCTACCTGTGGCCCACCATGCTGGCTGCTGCATCGGAGCGGTTTCCCCGTGGCGGGGCGCTGCTGATGGGACTGATGGGTACTGCCGGGACACTTTCGATTTACTTCGTGCTGCCCGCGATGGGGAAGATCTTCGATACCACCAAGATTGAGGCGGCCGGCGGCGAGGCGCAGTTCAATGCGCTTACGGGCGACCAGCTGAATGCGGTCCTGGGACAGGCTTCGCAGGTCTCGTTCCGATACGTAGCGATTCTGCCGGCGATTCTGCTGATCGTATTCGGGGCGATCTGGTTATACGAGAGGTCGAAGGGCGGCTACAAGCAGGTGAAGCTCTAACGTCGGGACTGCTTGCAAAGTCAGTGCCCTGTGTACTGAGGCCATGTAGGGCGGGATGTCATCCCGCGCGGCGGTTGGTTACCGCCGCTGGCGGGCGCCGGCACTCTCTCATCGCCGACGACGGCCAGCTCCGGCTTGGTGTGGTTCGGCTCGGCAAAGCCGGAGTTCTCACCGGACCGAAGTTATATCTCGTGTGAATTCTAGATTTTGGGTATTGTAATGCAACGCGAGACGCATCAATGGCGTCGATGAGTTCCACTCGCTTCAATTGACTCTGCGCCTCATCTCGATCACGCTCAATCACTATCGACAGGAGGCGAAGGGTGGCATCTATTGGCTGGAACCCGGAGACGATATGGGGTTCGCTGTTGCGGAACAGCCCCGCTTTGACGCCCTACTTAGTGCGCTTTAGCCAACAAAGCTGAGCTGGAACGGTGGACCGGACGCCGTTTGGCCGTCGATTTGGCTCGGATAGCGCGGCTGGCGGGCGAGTCCGGCTTGTAGCTGGCGGGAATTAGTAGGCGATCGCCGGCAGTGGGTTCGTCCGCAGTCAGGCGGTTGGCCTCAGCGATGCGGTTCGCCGTCGATCCATAGCGATGAGCAATCGACGCCAGAGTATCGCCCGCTTCCACACGATGCATGCGCCACGCGGCGCGATCACTTCCCGGAACGCGCTCCAGAAACGCGCTGAGGGTTCCGCCCGTGCCTTTCGGGATGTGCAGTGCGTAACCATCCGGGGCCACGCTGCGCAGCAAGGCAGGATTCAGCTCCTTCAGTTGCGATACTGGCGTATCCGTCAAGTCACCGATCAGAGCCAGATTTGTGGGAGCTGTGATGTCGACACTGTCGTACTCGAGCGGCGCCTGCGGCACGACGTCGGTCAGCCCGTATTCCGCGGCGTTCTTGGTCATGATGGTCATGGCCAGGATGATGGGCACGTAATTCGTGGTTTCGGCAGGGATCGCATGGCGCGCGCGCAGTTCCCAGAAATCCGCGTAGCCGGTACGCTCCACGGCCTTCGTGATATTGCCGGGTCCACAATTGTAAGCGGCAATTGCCAGATACCAGTTCCCGAATTCGTTGTAAAGATCTTTCAGGTGGCGGGCGGCGGCGCGGGTGGCCTTCTCCGGGTCGAGGCGGTCGTCTGTGTAGGGAGTCTGGCTCAGGCCATATTCACGTCCGCGGAACTGCACGAACTGCCACATGCCTGTCGCAGCCTTATTCGAAACCGCGCGGGGTAGAAATCCGGATTCCGCCTGCGCCAGGTGAATCAGTTCCTGAGGAACGCCTTCTTCCGCAAGGATGCGCTGGATCATGGGACGAAACTTACCGGCTCGCTCCAGGCCGGCGACGATGGTGTTGTGGCCGCGACCGGAGAAATAGTTGATGTAGCCGACTACAGCGTCGTTCATGGTCAGCGGCAATTGAGAAGCCGTCGCCGTCAGCTCGCCCTGCACTTTGTTCTTCAGCTTGGGGTCAACCGGAAACGTCATCTGGAGGAGGTCTTCGAGGGGGGCTTTTTCGAACTGGGGCTCGTCGGAGGAGGGGGCTGCTGACCCGAGTCCCGCGAGGTCAAGACGATGAATGGAATCGATCAATTGCTCCATCTTGTCCTCGTAAAGCTGGCGATCGGACGGATTCTCCGACGCCTCAAGCATCAAGTCGATTGCCGAATCGAACTCAGAGCGAGCCCTGACGGCATCCTTCACCTGATAGTACTTCGTACCTTCCTGAAACTTTCCCTCGGCTCGCTGTATCAAAAAATCTGAGTGGGTGGGATGAAAAGGCTGCACCCGGCTTTCAGCTTTTGAAACCGACTCCATGTACGATTCCGTATGACTGTCCGTAACGTCCGCCGCTACTGCGTCACTAGACGAGGAGGAGTCGGAGGCGGAATCGCCATCGGAGTTTTGGGTATCAAATTGCTGTGCGGAGCTTAAGGCATTCGGAAAAACGAGGAGAAAACTGATAAAGCAAGCTGTAGGAAGTCTGAAATAAGCCATCCAAGGTCCTTGTATAAAGTTGTTGCCCCACCAACTGCCAGGGGCCGACTACGCTCGCGACTTTTCTCAGAATACTAAATTCCATAGACCTGGTCAACGAAATTGAAACATCATGTGTGTGTTTCAGTTACACACGTGTGAGGCTAAAGGACGCAGGCTGTCGGCCATGCGTCACTCTTCCTCCTCTTCCTCGCCGGCACGCGCTGCGCGGGCGGCCGCAACGATCTTCTCCGTCTGGTGCGGCGGGACGAAATCGTAGTGGTCGAACTCCATCGTGAAGGATGCGCGGCCCTGGGTCATCGAGGTTAAATCGTTCTGGTAATTCAACATCTCCGACATCGGCACTTGCGCCTTGATGAACTGAGTGGCGCCCTGGGTATCCATCCCGGCAATCTTCCCCCGGCGACCATTCAGATCGCCCATCAAATCACCGGCGTACTCGACGGGAG
>JAOAPQ010000200.1 GCA_025462965.1 Bryobacterales bacterium | reverse complement strand
CCGGAATATAAAACATATCAGGCTTGCGTGCCACCTCCCATGGCTGTTCATTCCCGCCGGTGACGCTTTTCGCAAAGGCGAGCCCAAGCCGACTTGCCAGTCCGAATCGAGCCTCTATGGCATTGGTGCCCCAAAATCGCGAACGATTTTGCACGACCAGAGCCCCCAAGGCGTTACCACGAGGGACTGGCGCCGTGTGGCCTTGGGCATAAGACGTTCGCGACGATTTCGATCCTGTTGAGACCGAAGGCGGTCCGTCATTTAGCGAGCACGGTCGCGCAAGTGAACCCTGACCACGGGTGTAAAACCGATCGCTCAGAGCGCCTAGTCGGCTTGGAATTGAAGATATTAAACCACACTAAGTAAAAGACTTGGCGGTGAGAGTGGGATTCGAACTATCCCACCCCTCTGAGCACGCGCAAGTGATTCTACAACCAGACAAAACACCAGAAGCGATTGTTCCGCCAAACGGAGGTACACGGAGTCACATTGAAGCCCTATTCTGTTTTGGCCGTTGGCACTTGGCTGCGAGGTGCCCATCCAATGAGCCGAGTCGCAATTTACGCGCGCGTCTCGTCCGCCGCAGCGCCAATTTGCAACGTCCCCGACAAAGGGTCCTTGTTCATCGGGTTTTTTCTTTGGCAAGCCGACTACCGCCCTTTCCTTTGCTTTGCCTTTCCTGGACATAGCAGGCTCCTTTTGCCGGAACCTGCGGCCTGAGGAGCAGAAAGCCGCCGCGCGATCCTCGTTGGCGGCTGACCCAATCCGCCCGCCCACCAATCGGGTGAGCACTTGCTGCCGAGTCCGGGACCGTGGTGCTTGTGGCGCGGATCACGGCCGCAGACGAGCGGACCGGCGTCGCAGCAATTCCAGTCGGGATGCCGAGTTCCGGGTACGAATCCCGACCACGGCCACTCTCACCATAGGCGACGTTTCGTCCAAGTGGATTCGTAAAGGTTGCGGCGGCTCCGCGACCGTTTAGGGTCCGCCTCGATGGAAGGGTTAGGCCACCGGTTGATTCAGGGATGTGCCATACTTCTGGGCTCATCACGGGACGTACACTCAGACCTTTCCGACGCTGATAGTTGCTCCTTTAAGCATTGATCTAACCTTTAAAAAACTCCACCAACAGCGGCGCGTGCACCTTCGGCTTCAACATGTGGGTTTGCCCTTCGAGCGTGCGGTACTGCGCGTTCGGTAATACGCTCGTAAGCGATTGGTTCCCGTGGCGCATCCACGCAGGGCTATTCCCGCCATCCATGACGAGTGCCGGTACCGTGATGGCCGCCCACCGGTTGGCCGGCAACGGTTTGCCTCTTTGGTTGTCTCGCACGATCGCGCCGTCGTAGGGAAGCGTGTGTGCAACGGCTTTAATCTTCGACCACATCGGCATCAGCCGCATTAGCTTGGTGAAGAAACCAGGAACTCCGACCGACTTCAGGAAGATCCTGACCGCATCGCTTCGCCGGTCTGCAGCGACTGCCTCGCCTATCCGGACCCAGTCGTCCTCTGTTGTGGAACGGCTATCGTCCACGATGAACGGCGGCTCGTACAATGCCAGCTTCTTGATGCCCTTAAGGCGATTCGCCGCCTCAAGTGCAAGAACAGCGCCGGAGGAGATGCCCCAGACGGATGCCGTACCACCCGCTTCGCTAAGTAGCGCTTCGATGTCTTCGACCTCGCGCTCCACGGCATATGGCGCAGTGTCACTACTGGCGCCTCTACCTCGGCGGTCATAGGTGAAGACGGTGAAGCGCTGTGCCATGAGGTTAGCCAGCTTCCCACTCTGGCCCATGCCTCGGTAGCAGAGCGCGCCGTCGATCAGAATCACAGCCGGTCCGGCACCGATTCGGTCGAACGCGATCGCCGTCCCGTCCTTCGAGAGCACTTGTCTCGCAAAGGGCGAAATCGGATTCGGCTGCGCAATCTCAGAGGTTCGTCTTTCTTTAGTTTCTACCGTCGTCATATACCCTCCTTCTTCGTTTCTCACTCTCACCTCTTACGGATGCCGAAACCCGCGGCTTATGCGATCTTGTGGAGATACTCGGCGAGGTTTTCCAGGGTTCGAGCCGTTCCGGCATCAACACGCATCTTGAGCAAGGCGTCGCGATCCTCAATCGAGTGGCACTCGATTGTCATCGTGAGCTTCGTCTTGCCGCGCTCCTCCGCGAAGACAAGCGTTCCGACCGATTCGGGACTCGACAGAAACATCCGCGTGGCGAACACAAGCCGTTCCGGCGGCGTGATTTCGCGATACGTGCCTGTAAACGCGTATTCCTCTCCATCGGCGCCGCCATGGACCCATCGAAATGCCCCGTTTGGCCGAAGGTCGATCTCGCAAGCGGCGAGGGGCACACCGCTCGGATCCCACCAATGCGCGACGTGCTCTGCCTTGGTCCAGGCTTCGAAGACGACGCTGCGAGGCGCATCGAAGATGCGCGTCATCACGATCTCGCGATCGGTCGGCGTTGTAACACTGAATGTTCCGGTATTCTTCATGGGTGATCTCTTTTCATCGCTTCGCGCGTTCACGTTTTTTCCCCTTCTTTTGCATCTCTTTCAGGTAGTCGTCCAAGCTTGCAAATTTCCCTTCCCAGAAGCGGCGAAAGGGCTCGACCCAGTCAGCGATATCCTTGAGCGGAACCGCAACGAGCGTGCGCGGACGCCGCTGCGCATCGCGCCCGCGCCTTACGAGGCCTGCGCGTTCAAGCACGTTTAGGTGCTTGGAGATCGTCGGCTGGCTCAAGGCGAACGGCTTCATCAGCTCCGATACGTCCGCGTCTCCCGACGCGAGACGAGTGAGGATCGCACGTCTTGTGGGATCTGCAAGCGCGCCGAAGGCCAAGCTAAGAGGGTCGGCCTGCTCGTTAATCTCCACATAGCTATATTTCCATATGGCGATATATGAGTCAAGCCCCAATAGGGCAAATTGGAAAATGAGATGCGGATTTCGTACTGGGAATAAATGTTGAGATCGTTCACGATCGCGCAAAGTGCTATCAATCGACGTTCGGAGTCCCCAGGAATTCATCCACAGTCAACGGGGTGCGAGAAACGCCCTTGTGGCCTCCGAGCCCGTGAATATCAATTCCAATCAAGCCCAACCGTTGACGCCAGTGACACCATTCCAAATTTATCTTTCATTCATTCCAAGCCACTTACCCCAGTCCCCACCCGAACCCCTCTTTCTCGCAGTCCAAAGTAAAATCGCGAACCAATGCGAACCGAAAAACAAATCGCCGCCTCCCCCGCCAACGGGCGTCAAATCCCGCGGCCCCATCAGCCCGGAGGGTCGCCGCCGAGCCTCCCGCAACAGCCCGACCCACGGCCTCTTCTCTCTCTCTCACCCTCTTCCTCGAAAGCGAGTCCCGCGAGCGCTTCAACGACCTCCTTTTCGGCCTCCACGTCGAACTCCCGCCCCAAACCGCCATCGAGCGCATACTCGTCCAGACCATGGCCGCCGCGCAATGGCGCAAACTCCGCATCTGGAGCCTCGAGAAGGCCACCGTCGATGCCGCCTCTCGTGAGTACAAGCCCGCCATCGCCTGCGGCTCCGCCACCCACACCCAGGCATTCTTCACCCAGCAGGAAATGCGCTACGACCGCCAGTTCCACCGCGGGCTCAAGTGTTTCCACGAAGACCGCGCCGCCAGGCTTCGGTCAAAAAAATCGCTTGGAACCCACCAATGACGCCAAATAAACGACTTAGTCGAAACTACCGACCCGCCAAAACCCGCGCTTCCGCCCGATTTACCCGCCAATCCCCCGAAATTACCCGATTTTCACGTTTCAGAACCCAAGCCGGAATCCGCGCGCCCCTCCTCGAACTGCGAACTTCCCATTCCGGATATAAACTGTAAGGCGCAATATGCAAATTTCAAAAGTGCTGGTAGCGCTGGTCTCCAGTCTTGGCCTGATCTCCGCTGCCGAATGGCCCACC
>JAOAPQ010000112.1 GCA_025462965.1 Bryobacterales bacterium | reverse complement strand
CCGACGCGGCCATCAACCCCGGCAACAGCGGCGGTCCGCTGCTCAATATCAACGGAGAAGTGGTTGGCATTAACACCATGATCGCGAGCCGCAGCGGCGGCTACCAGGGCATCGGCTTCGCCATGCCCATCAATACTGCCGTCAAGATCTACAACGAGATCATTAAGACCGGGCACATCACGCGCGGCTCGATCGGGATTAAATTCCGCGAGACGCCGGATACCAAGGATCTTCTGAAGGCATACGGCGCAACGAACGGCGTCTTCGTCTCGGAAGTCCCCAGCGGACCCGCCGAAAAAGCCGGCATCAAGCCCGAGGACATCATCACCTCGATCGATGGCAAGCCGATTAAGGACGGGCAGGAATTGGTCGATGCCGTTTCTTCTACTCCGGTCGGTAATTCCGTTAAGATCGGGCTGATCCGCAACGGCAAGAAAGAAACCGTTTCGGTTGTGGTGGGAGACCGCAATAAGGTCTTCGACGACACGCTCAACGCGCAAGGTCCGGCCAACGTGGAAAACCCTGACTCGGCCCAGGCAAAGTTCGGAATTTCAATCCAGAACCTGCCCCCGGCCCAGCGCCAGAACATGGGTTACAAAGGCTCCGGCGGAGTCGTGGTTGCCACCGTCGAGCCGGGTTCCTTCGCGGACGATATTGGCGTCGCGAAGGGCGACATTATCGAATCGATGACCTCGCACAACCAGAAGTACCCGATCTCCAGCGTGGACGATGTCAAGAAGATCCAGGCCCAGCTGAAACCCGGCGACACCGTGGCGTTCCGTATTATGCGAAATGCCAGCGGACCGCTAGGACAGCGCGCCGGCGATTGGCAGCCGCTCTTCCTCGCGGGTACTCTGCCGGCACAGTAATACTTAAGTGCGTTTCATTACAATCTTGCATCCTGCTACAATGCGGTGGGCCTTCAGGGCCCACCGTTTTCGTTTATGCGCCGACTGCTAACGATCACCCTCTTCCTCTCCCTCGCGCTCTCTGCCGCTCCCGTCAAAAACAAAGCCACCTCGAAGGGGAAGGCCACCACCAGGAAAGCCTCCGCCTCGCGCAGGCCGGGGTCGAAAAACCGGGCCGCAGTCCCGAGAAAGCCTTCTGTCCAAATAGCGCCCTCTTCCGATCGCTACAAGGAAATTCAGGAAGCGCTGGTCGCGAAAGGCTATCTGAAAACTCCGGCGACCGGCGTATGGGATCAGGACTCGCAGGAAGCAATGCGCAAGTTCCAGGCCGACGAAAAGCTGGAAGCCACCGGAAAGCTCACCTCGCGCACGCTGATCTCGCTCGGCCTCGGCCCCAAACAATGACAATTGGCGTTCCCAGGGAAGTAAAAGATCATGAGGCGCGGGTCGCGCTGGTCCCGAGCGGTGCAATAGCTCTGCGGGAAGCCGGTCACGATGTTCTGGTCGAGACCCGCGCGGGCGAGGGTAGCGCGCTCACCGACCGTGAATACATGCATGCCGGCGCCACGATCGTCGAAAAGGCTTCCGATGTCTGGGCCAAGGCCGACCTGATTGTGAAGGTCAAGGAGCCCCAGTCTTCGGAAGTCGGATTTTTCCGCCAAGGCCTCACGCTCTTCACCTATCTGCATCTGGCGCCTCTCCGCGAATTGACCGACAGACTTCTCGCGAGCGGTACGATCGGCATCGCATACGAAACGATTCGCGAGACCGATGGCTCGCTCCCGCTCCTTACGCCCATGAGCGAGGTTGCCGGGCGGATGGCTGTACAAGTGGGAGCGCAATATCTCGAGGCCCCGAACGGCGGCCGCGGTCTTCTGCTGGGAGGCGTCCCGGGCGTGGCGCCGGCCAACGTCACCATACTCGGCGGCGGGGTCGTGGGGACCAACTCCGCGAAGATCGCCCTGGGTATGGGCGCGCACGTAACCATCATCGATCGCAGCCTGAACCGTCTTCGCGAGCTCGATGATATTTTCGGAGGTCAGCTCGTCACCCTCGCCTCGAACGCCTGGACCATCAGCGAAACGTTGAAGCATTCCGATCTCGTGATCGGCGCTGTGCTGATACCGGGCGCGTCCGCTCCGAAGCTGGTGCGCAGCCAGATGATCGCCAACATGAAGCGGGGCGCGGTGGTGGTGGATGTCGCCATCGATCAGGGCGGCTGCTTCGAGACATCCCATGCGACCACGCATACCGAGCCGGTCTATTTCGTGGATGGCGTACTTCACTATTGCGTATCGAACATGCCCGCCGCGGTGCCGCATACTTCCACGTTCGCGCTGACGAACGCGACGTTCCCTTATCTGCTGGATATCGCTAATAAAGGTGTGGAGCGCGCGCTGCACGAGCGCGAAAGCCTGCGAACCGGCCTGAACACCTACAAAGGCGAGATTACGCACGCGGGCGTCGCCGAATCCCAGGGCCGCACTTGGAAACCCTTCGAATAACGCGCTCGAACATTGCGAAGTAACTGCTGGAGCGGTAGATTCGTCTCTAGAGGGAGACAATGCGCCATCTTCTGTTCTGTGCCTTTGTGGCGGCCGGGTTCGCTAGTGCCGCTGAACCCATCGTTAATCCGGATGACATCATCCGCAAGTTCTCCGCCAAGGAAAGCGAATTTCAGAAGGCGCGCGAGAATTACACTTACCGCCAAACCGTGAAGTTGACGGAGGTGGATGCCAACGGCAATCCCGAAGGGAAATGGGAGCTGGTTTCCGATATTGTCTTCGGGCCGGACGGCAAGCGCACGGAGAAAGTCGTCTACGCTCCTGTAATCAGCTTGAAACACATTCTGCTGACGCCGCAGGACGAGCAGGATCTCCGGAATGTTCAGCCTTTCGTGCTCAATTCGAAAGATATCACCAAGTACGATGTACGCTACCTCGGGAAATCGAAGGTGGATGAGGTTCCGTGCTATCAGTTCTCGGTGAAGCCCAAGACCATGGTCAAGGGTCAGCGCTACTTCGAGGGTGAAATCTGGGTGGACGACCGCGATCTTCAAATAGTGAAATCATACGGGAAAGGCGTAGGTATTCAGAGCAAGAACGACGCGTTCCCGAAATTCGAGACCTACCGCGAACAGATCGACGGGAAATATTGGTTTCCAACCTATACCCACGCTGACGATGTGCTGCGTTTTCCGGAGTACTCCCAGCACATCACGATGACCGTTAAGTACCAGGATTACAAGCAGTTTAAGAGCGACGTGAACATCACCTTCGGCGACGAAGTGAAAGACGGTTCGAAGCCCACTACACCGCCCACGGCGCCGCCCACGCCGCCGCACGAAAAGCCTTAAGCTGGTGAAGATGCCAGAAACGAAAATAACGGTAAATAATGACGGCTCGATCCGCATTGAAGGTGATTTCGCAATATATGACCAACAGGGCGGCCAGTTCGGTTTGGGCGGCCGGACGGCAATCGGGCTGTGCCGCTGCGGCCAGTCGCAGAATAAGCCATTCTGCGACGGTTCTCATGCAAAGACGGGATTCCAGGACAAGGTAGTCGCCCGCGAGTTGCCCCCGCCGAAGCCGAAAATCTAGTAGTTTCCCTAGTCTGTAATGCTGACGGTCGGGCCGGTAGGTTGCCCGACCTCTTCGATCCTCTTCACAAGCGTCTTCCCAAGTTCCGCGAACGGCCCGCCGCGCAGTGCAACCGGAGTCCCCGAATCGCCGCCGACGCGTACGGCCGGATCGAGCGGCAGTTCGCCCAGAAAGCGCACATTCATTTGCTCGGCGGTGCGTTTTCCACCCCCCTGGCCGAAGACGTCGATCCGCTCGCCTTTGTGCTCCAGGTAGCTCATATTTTCGACAATTCCGAGAATGGAAACCTTCACCTGCTCGAACATGTGGACGGCTTTGCGGGCATCTTCGAGCGATACGGCGGAAGGCGTCGTCACAACGACGGCGCCGGTCACGGGAGCGGTCTGCAGCAGCGTAAGCTGGACGTCGCCGGTGCCGGGCGGAAGGTCGATGAGGAGGTAATCCAGATCGCCCCAATCCACGCCGCGGAGGAATTGCTGAATCACGCTGTGCAGCATGGGGCCGCGCCAAACCAGCGGCTTGTCGCCGGGGTTCAGGAACCCCATCGACATCAGCTTTACGCCGTACTTTTCGAGCGGCCGGATGCGTTCGCCGTTCGCCAGAGGCGTCTCATTGATTCCCATCATCAGCGGGACGTTGGGGCCGTAAACGTCGGCATCCATGAGGCCGACTTTGTGACCCAGACCGGTCAGCGCAATGGCCAGGTTCACCGAAACGGTGGTCTTGCCGACGCCGCCCTTTCCCGATCCGATGGCGATCAGGTTCTTTACGCCGGCGATCGGCAGCTTAGGCTGTTGGGGTCCCATGGTGCTCCCAGTCTATCAAAGCAACTCGGTTGACATCGTGATGCTTCAGACATTAGCATCATGATGTGCGAACTACTCTCACACTTGATGACGACGTTGCGCAAAAACTTCGGAAGCACATGGCGGAAACGGGTAAATCGTTCAAGGATTCGGTGAATGATCTGATCCGGCTGGCTCTCCATGCCGAGCGGAAGAGACCCGAGGAACCCTTTGTCGTCAAGCCGTTCCAAACCGGTCCCCTGCCTGGTTTGAGCTTAGATAACATCGAAGATGTGCTCGACCAGGTCGAAGGACCGGACCGTAAGTGGTAGTTCCGGACGCGACCGTTTTAATCTACGCGTACTCCGCCCAGGCAATACATCACGAGGCTTCACGGCGTTGGCTGGAGCGCGCGCTCGCCGGTCCGGAACAGGTCGGTTTTGCTTGGAGCGTACTGCTTTCTTTCCTGCGCATTACCACCTCGCCGGCGATAATGCGTGTTCCGCTTCGGATGGAGGAAGCCATGACAGCGATCGACCAGTGGCTTCAGCGGGAATTCTCCGCCACGCTTGAGCCGGGACCCACGCACTGGCAGATACTTTGCGAGACAATTCTGGAATCGCAGAGCAAGGGCAACCTTGTGAACCATGCCCATCTGGCTGCGCTGGCAATTGAGAACGGCGCCGCCATCTGCAGTTACGATCGCGATTTTAGGCGCTTCTCTAAACTGCGGCTCATCATTCCCCAGGACGACGGAATGTGACGGCCCGTTATACAATCCAGTGATAAACGATGAAGCGTTACGGCTCCGTGCTCAAGGTGAAACCCCAGGCCATCGAAGAATATAAGGCGTACCACTACGCTGTGTGGCCGGAGGTGCTGGGCACGATTTCCGCGTGTAACATCCGGAACTATTCCATCTACCTGCGCGATGGGTTTCTATTCGCCTATTACGAATACCACGGCACGGACCACCAGGCCGATATGGAGAAGATGGCCGCCGACGCCAAGACGCAGGAGTGGTGGTCCATCATGATGCCGATGCAACAGCGGTTGGAAACGGCGGCGCCGGGCGAGTGGTGGTCGCCGATGGAAGAAGTCTTCCACGTCGACTAGCCGCCTACAGCTTATCCGGTTGTTTCAGCT
>JAOAPQ010000110.1 GCA_025462965.1 Bryobacterales bacterium | reverse complement strand
ACAATTAGCCCGCACCTCGGCACATTCGGCCGGGTTGTCGTCGAGGAACAGGACGCTCCCCAATCCCAGATTCAGTTCCTTCGCGATAGAACGGATGTTTTCCGATTTAGGCTGCCAGTTCACACGCAACGCCGCGAAATGATCGCGCTTCAACACCATATCCGCCCGATTACGAAAAACAGCTTCCACATCTCCTTCGGAGTTCTTACTGCAAACGCACAACAGCATTCCGCCCGCGCGCCGGTCGAGCATGAATTGCTGCAGCATCACTCTTGGCTGGTCCAGGACTATCCCGGCGGCCCCGTCTTCTCCACATACTCCGGTCCACAGAGTGTTGTCGCAGTCCAGTACGATCACCTTATATGCCGGCCGCTTGAGAGCGTGATACTTGCGGGCGATCATCGTCCCCAACGCTGTGAAATAAGTTTGGGAATAGGGGATTCGTCCGAGTTCATCGGCCCGTGCGTCCAGATAATCGTCGACGGGATACAAGCTATCCAGTTCAGCGGGTGTCACTACATGTAGATCCGCGTGCCGCGCCAGGTCCTTGCGTAAGCGCGTGTCGAACGATTCCGGCTGAGCCGTTTGATCCGGCCGCCCAGGACAGATGATCAAAAGTATCGGTACCCGGGAATGCGCGGCCGAGCTCTGGAGCGCCGAGATAAACCGTTCTTCGTCGAGGGTTCGCTCATCATGGGAACTCACCAGGTCCTGCGACCGCACGAGCAAACAGTTGAGCCCGCGCTCGTTGGTGTTCCATAAAGATGCCGGGTCGAGCAACTGCTGGAATACCTGGTTAAAGGCCGCAAGCCCGACCGTTGCATCCATCTGGAATTTTTTTAGCCAGAAGTGTACGGATTCCTGTAGCGGCTCTGCTGTGAATGTGGCGGCGATTACGATGCTGTCCACCGCCTTTGCGGGTCCCATTGCTGGAATTGATCCGGCCATCTGCTCCAGTCCGTTGCGTGATAGCTGGGCGGTCATACGAACATTCTTTCTCTTCGCGATACGTGCCACCCGGCGAACTTGCTTATGCCATCTTCGAAGGTTGTAGTGGGCGCAAATCCGAGCAGTTTCCGCGCCTTGGAGTTATCGGCGAAGGTGATCGGGACATCGCCGGGCTGCTCAGGCAGGAATTCCAGGCGGGCGTGTACGTCCAGCGCACGCTCCAGTGTTTTCACCATGGTCGACAAGGTCACCGGGCTTGAGTTCCCGAGATTGAAAACATCGAATTTTGCCTGGTAGCGCAGCGCTGCAGTTATTCCCGCCACGATATCGTCGACGTAGGTGTAGTCGCGCCCGCTGGAGCCTTCTCCGAAGAACGGAATCGTCAGTCCGTCCAGCATCATGGATGCGAATTTGCGTATTGCCAGGTCCGGCCGCTGGCGTGGCCCATAGACCGTGAACAGGCGAAGACACACTACGTCGATATCGTAAAGGTGAGAGTAGGCGTAGCAGATCTTCTCTCCGGCGATTTTGGTCGCGGCATAGGGGGAGCAGGGCAGATTGCTGCAATCGTCTTCGCGGAACGGGACGCGGTCAGTGGCGCCATAGACCGAGCTTGACGACGCGAAAATGAATTTCCGTATCCCCGCGCGACGCGCCGCTTCGAGAAGCACGGTGGTCCCGCCGACATTCGTGTGCTCATAAAGAACCGGCCGTTCGAGGGAAGGCCGTACTCCCGCCCGTGCCGCCAGATGGACGATTGCCTCCGGTTGGAATTGTTCGAAAACGTGCTGCACCATGGCCTCATCGCAGATATCCTCCTGGTAAAACGAAAATTCTCCCGCTTCGCGAATGGATTCCAGGTTCTCCCGCTTCAGTTCGGGCGAATAGAAGGGATTCAAGTCGTCAAGGATTGCCACCTGATGGGAGTCTCTAAGCAATCGTTCGGACAGATGCGACCCGATGAATCCCGCGCCCCCGGTGATGAGTATCTTCACTTTTTCCGCCTTTCTGTTCGAATCTGGTAGGAGGTTGATTGAGGTACGTAAAATGGCAAGACCGCCGCATTAAGCGGAGACTGGCAGCGGCGCGGCAAGCAGCGGAGGATGCTCTTCAATCAGTCTTCCGCGAACAGCGGTAGTCATTCCGGAAAAGTCGCAGGCAATGAAAGCGATCCCCAGGTAAACGCCTGAGATGGCGTCGATGCCCGACACGGAAACTCCGATGAAACTTAGACACACGATGCCAAGCAGCGGCCCGATTTCACCGCACCTGCGCAGGTGAAGAAATCCGCGATAGAACAGCGTTGCGAGGAGCAGCGTCAAGAGCGTCAAACCCAGCAGTCCCGTCTCCGCTCCTATCAGGAGGTACAGCGAATGCCATGGCTTTCCTTCAAGTGTGTAGCGAAGAGAAACTGCTTTTCCGGAGCCCGGGCCGAAGCCCCAGAGGGGAGAATCACTGAACACTGCGCCGAAGGACTCCCACTGGTCCGCGCGCCCTGTTGTTCTTTTCGCCAGCGACCCTTCACCCGATACCGCGGTCTCGAAGTAATGCTGAATGACAGGACCCCGGTCTGTTTGAAGCAGCACGCCGATCGTGATGCCCGCGAGAAGGAGGCAGACGAGGAGCGCCTTTACGGCTGTGCGGTTCAGTAGAAGGATCATGATCAGTCCGATCATGTTGACCAGCCAGCTTCCGCGAGACGTAGAAAGCGCCAGAGTGCAACAGGCAACCACATTCAGTGCGATTCGCCAATAAGGGCGGTTCTCGACCAGCAGCCATTTGCCGCGATCGGCAATCGTAAAGAGAAAGACCAGAGCGGAGGACAATCCCAAAGAGATCGGGTTCCCAATTGAGATCTCCTGGCTCACGGTACTGATGCCGAGCCGCTCACCGTGAGGGAGCAGGCCGGCCCCCATGCAACAGGTGGAAATCGCGATACCCGCGAACGCTGTCGCCAGGTGCGATCTTCGCCCCGCCAGTGCAAACACGTTCGCGGCCGCGAGCCCGAATTCTAGCACCCGCAGGTTCGATGAATAGTCGCCTGTCAGGATGAAGGAAGTGAGCCAGTAGACCAGGCAGCCGATCAAGAAACACACCAGCGGCTTGTTTCGTTTCACCCGGGCCCACTCGCGCGGGCAAGCCGAAATCAGGAGAAGCAGGCAACCGGCAAGCAATACCTGAAGCGCGCTGAATATGAACAACCCGCGCAGCAGCATAAGAACCGGTATCGTCGCGATCACGAGTGTCACCGGCATTTCACCATCCCGCGCCGCAGCGTAAAAAACGACGAAGGCGCCCAAGATGAAAAATAAGGTGTAGGCGGCCAGGTTGAACTGACCCGCGGCGACCAGCGCCATGGGCGGGATCACACAGATTGCAATCTTCGCCAGAGCCGCGGGGTGCCAATGCATGCGGCGTGCGCGAAGTATTCGCGGCGCCACGGACATTTCCACGACTGAAGTGTTTGCGCCTTCGGTTTCGACGGTCATATCGAAGTTCATCAACTGGTCAGAAGTTCTCGTGGCGTAACGATCGAAGCCCCGCCACCAGACCGCGGGCCCGCGCGAACGGCGTGGACAAGCGTTCGCAGGACGGGTTCAGCGCGTAAGCAAGGCTGTCCACCGCAAATTCGCAGAGGAGCAGACGCAGAAACTCAAAGTAGTCACGCGCGCGTGCAATGTTCTTCGCGAAACCTCTTCCGGTTCCAAACCCTGCCTGATAGGTACGTTCTGTTCCGGAGTCGCGCGATTGCTGGGCGCAATGGTGTTCCAGACAAAGGTCGCCGCTGAGTACCAGCCGCCACTTACGAGCGACTCTCGACGAGAAATCCCGGTCTTCGCCGCCGTAAGTGGGAAGCGCTTCATCAAAGCGCAGCGCACCAATCGCTTCCCGCCGGTAGATCATGCTGAATCCATATAGATAGCCGACCTCCTTGCAGCCGGCAAAGGGCGCCATGAAGCTAACCGGCACGGAGCGGCCCAGCCGGTCGATGTCACCTGGAGTCAGACTCGGCACAGTTCCCAGGAAACGTCTTATGCGCCAACGCATGTTGATCCGCTGCGGGTAGTTTCGGATGTCGTAGGCCGACGCGCCGCCCAAATCCTGCATGCCCGGGAGCTCGAATAACTCCGCGGCCTTCGCCAGGAAATCTTTTTCGAACGTCACATCGTCGTCAAGGAAGCAGAGTAGCTCGCCGCGGGCGCGC
>JAOAPQ010000065.1 GCA_025462965.1 Bryobacterales bacterium | reverse complement strand
TATGCACGCCGCCGGCCAGTACAATATCCTCTTTCCCCGACTCAAGATCCTGGATCGCGATCTCCGTTGCGATCAGCGAGGAAGCACAGGCTGCGTCCACAGTGAAGTTCCTGCCCATGAAATCCAGGCGGTTGGCAACACGTCCGGTGCAGATGTTCGGAATCAAGCCGGCCGCCACTTCCGCGTTCATGCCGGGCAGCCTCTCGCGCAGCTGCCGCTTGATGGCCGCCATTTGTTCCTCATCGAATTCCGGATGCAGTCCCTGGATGATCGCCATCGTCTGCTCGGTGACAATTCCCCGATACATCAACGCCGTCACGCCCGGGCCCAGATAATTTCCTTTGCCCAGGACGACACTCACACGCAGCTTGCCCAGGGCTTTATCCAGATAGCCTGCGTCTCCCATCGCCTCGCCGACTGCGCGCAGCACCAGGAAGTGATCTGGCTCCGCACCGGGAACGGTCGAGGGCGGAATTCCATACTGCAGCGGGTTAAAGGCGAAGGTACCTCCGATCCAGCCGCCCTTCTTGCAATAAATCTTGTCCTCGGCCGAGGGGTCCGGGTCGAAGAACACATCCGGATCCCAGCGGTCGCGCGACACATCGGTGACGGAATCTACTTTGTCGAGGATGTTCTGCCAGTACTGGCGAAGATCGCGCGCCCCCGGATAGGTGCACGCCATCCCGACTATCGCAATGCCCGCGCGCTGTGAATCGGATTCGCGCGCCATTACGCCTCTACCGCGATCGCGCGGCCTTTCTCCAACCGGTTGAGCGACTTACTACAGGTAACTTCCATATCCTGCATAACTCCCGCCAGCGTGCCCGCCGAATCGAAGAAGCGAAGCTGGCACCGAAGAATTGGATTGCCTGTCGTGTGGTGAATCTCCGCTTCGCACCGGACAGGCCCCTCTCCGAAAGAGCCGTATCGGTGGAACGCTCCCAGGCGGGCCGGCAGCGGCGTCTGGTCCAGATAGGTGCGCGACCAGATGATCAGAAGTTGCAGCCCGCTATCGATCACCAGTGGATCGATGAGCCAGTCCGACGAAGGAGACCCCGCCAGGAACATCGCGGGCGATGACGGCCGCAGCGCGCCGATTATCCCGTTCTCACCCATCGCCTCGATATCTTGGATGCCCTCGAACAGAGGGCCGTGGAATAACCAGCTTTCGTACGCCTCGCGAACGGATATGGAAGCAGCTCGTCGCCCGGTCAGTTGTAGCCTGGGCGCATGCGGCACTACGACCGGTTTGGCGGATAACTCGAGTTGAGCAGCGTAATGAAGTCTGCCGCCGGACTTGATACTTGCTTGAATCAACGCGTCGCCCCCGGAGTGCCCGGCGACCTCTCCTTCTATCTCGATCTTCTGACGTGTGTCCCCGGGATAAGTGATTCCTTGCTGCACACGGACTTCGCGAAGACACACCAGTTCCATTCCCGGCATCGCGGCGCAGGCCGATTCGGCCAGAAACTCCATCGCCATCGCGAAGGGCATCACAGGCGTCCCATCGAGTGTGTGGTCCTGGAGGTAAAGATCCCGGCCAGGATCGGTCTCAAGCGTACGCGCAAACGAAACGGGTGATTCGCGGTGGATTCCATCGCGTCCGGAAAGAAGCGGGCGTGCTGCCGGCTGCGGAATGGGACCGCCCCAAACCACCTCAGCGCCGCCCCGCTCATGGAACAACTCCTGAATAAAGCCACGCCGCCCCGCTGCTGGAGAAACAAGCTGGACACCGGCCTGCAGGAACTTCTCGCGCAACTCCGCCGTCACCATTCCGCCGCCGGATTCCCATGGACCCCAGTTAATGGAAACCACGCGCGCCGCAAGTTTGCGATTCCATTTCGCAGCCAGTTTATTGAGAACTTCGTTAGCCGCGGCATAGTCGCACTGACCTCGATTGCCGTATCGCGCCGAGACAGAAGAGTAAAAGATCAGAAACTTCAAGGAGTCCAGCCGCACTGCACGCAGTAGCGTCATGGCTCCCACCACCTTGGGCCCTAACACCCGGTCGAACGACTCGGGTGTCTTGTCCACTAACAGCTTGTCTTCAATCACACCCGCCCCGTGGATAACACCGTCGATCCTCCCAAGCCGGGAGTAGATGTCGTTCAGACAGTTCTTGAATGCCTCCTGGTCAGTGACATCCAGTGCGTGATACTCCACTCGGGAGCCGGCGTTCTTCAGTTCTTCGAGGTTGTTGCGGATCTCGCGGTTATTTCGAATGCGCTTCCATTCCGCTTCCACTGTTGCGGGGGTCGGCTTCGTCCCAAGCGCAAGGAGCGACTCGGCGATCGCCGCCTTTAACTTACGTTCATCCGTGATCTGTGCATACCTCGGCGGCTCAGGGTCCCCGAGCGGTGTTCGTCCGATCAATACAAGCGTGGACTGCGAATGCCGCGCCAGCTCAAGCGCTGTTTGCGCCGTAATCCCCCGCGCGCCTCCAGTGATGACGACAACCGATCCCTTATCGAGTTCGATCAGAGGAGTTTTCGACGCGGACGAATCCGGAACGGCGGCGATCGTCTTGCGTCGGCCATTCGAATAGCCGACCTCTACCGCCCCACCGCGGGTCAGCAATTCATCTACGAGGACAGCTGCGATCTTGTCTGCCGGTTGGCCTTGCGCGAAGTCTAACGTCTTCACTGAGGCTTCGGGCCACTCCCTTTGCAGCGTTTTCATCAGCCCAACAACCGATGCCGAAAGAGGCCGGTAGTTCACCTCATCGCTATCGATGGCGAACGTACCTCCCAGTGCGGTCGCGGCGAGTACCGTGCCGCGCGACAGCTGCGGCGACAGCTCTTTTAACAGCTGAAACAAAGACCGGAGATCGCGGTCCAGTTCCACGTCGATCTCCTCCGCTTCGTTTGCATTGACGGACCCCAGGGGCGCTAGATGAATAAGCGCCCCAATCGATCGCCGGCCCTGCGGGAGGCCGTTGGGTCGTATCGCCGCCACGATTTCGCTTGCGATACCCAACCCGCTCAAACGGCCGGATAGAGCTTGCGCCACACCAAGTCCATCGTCCGTGATCAAGACCGTACCGATGCTCTCCGGGTCAACGCCCGCTCCACGATTAGGCGCGTCGACAACCCGGGGGACCATGCGGCTAAGCTGTTGCGCATCGGTGTGTGCTTCGAAACTGGTTTGAATTTGTTGAGTGGCGTTCAAGCCCGGCGCACCCGCTAACTCCTCGTTCGGAGCCGCGGTGATCGCATCCACAATCAGCCGCAGCGTCTTCAGTTTCGAAAGGCTTTCCATTTCGATCTGCCCGGCCGGCAACATGGAAGCGGTCTGCAGCGCGCCGAAGATCTCTACACGTTTGATGGAGTCAACGCCCAGTTCGGCCTCCAAATCCAGATCGAGCCCAAGCATCTCGGTCGGATACCCGGTTCGCTCACTAACGATATTCAGGATTGCGGCCGTCACACTTTCGCGATTGAGAACCGCGGGAATTTCCAATACAACTGCCGGTGTCAGCGGCTCAATCTGGATCTCGGGCGCAGCGGCCGCTACCACAGCCGGTTCAGGAATTGTCGCCACGGCCGTTGTCGCTGCGGCCGGAGCCACCGCAGGCGCTGCCGTCCGAGACGTATTCCCGAGGTAGTTCAGCATCACCGTCCGATGCATATCGAGGAACTTACTCATGAGCTGCTGGTGTCCGTCCATCACCGCATCCCGCGCGTTTGAGGACGGACCTGCCGATTGCGTCGGCATAGCAGGCGCAGGTGGGGCAGTTCGAGCGGAGGCCGCCGTTTTCAAGGGTGTTGCATCCAGTGCTGCCGGCTTCGTCGAAACCACGTGCGGAACACCGTTCCCGGCCGCCGCTGCAAGGCTCTTCGGCTTCGACTTCGGCTCCTGATGCGCGGGTGCCGCGCGGCCATGTTTGATCAGCCAGTCGGTCTTCCCCAGAGGTTTCGGACGTGTTTCTTCAAGTAGTTTGGCAAGCGGCAATTTATAATCGACCCGGCCTTCAAACATCCGATAGCCGAAGAACTGTACGCCCGCGACCGAGAGCTGGCCCAGCGCATGGGCCAACTGCGTAAGACCATCGCGACCGGATTGTTCCATCTGGACGGAGACGAATGGCCGGCCTTCAAGGGTCTTTGCCGCCAACCCGCTTAGAACCTTGCCCGGGCCCGCTTCGATGAAAATGCGCGCGCCCGCCTCGTACATGGCGAGGATCTCATCGG
>JAOAPQ010000058.1 GCA_025462965.1 Bryobacterales bacterium | reverse complement strand
TCTCTTCCGGACCACTCGCGCGGTAACAGCGTCATCCGGAGATTTGTTAAGATTCCGAATCAAAATGACTACGCGTCGAGCTTTTCTGCAGCAGACCGGGAGCGCGGCTTTAGCTGCCGGCGCGCCGACACGTTCCGAGGCGAAGCCGAACATTGTTCTGATCTATGCCGAAGACGTGGGCTACGGTGATTTGACCTGCTACGGCGCTACGAAAGTCAAAACGCCGAATCTGATCGTCTGGCGGCACAAGGTATGCGCGGAACGGCCACCCACTCCCCTTCCGCCACTTGCACGCCCTCACGGTACGCCTTAATGACAGGTGAATATGCGTGGCGAAAACAAGGAACCGGCGTGCTTCCGGGTGATGCAACGCTGCTGATAGAGCCCGGGCGCACCACGCGGCCCCCAGGCTAACTACCTTGCTGAAGTTTGGGGAAATAATGAAAGCGCAGATACACGTCGCGCAAAATACAGACGAGGTCACACCCCAGACAGCCAATGCTTTAGGGATGTAGTTAGATTTAAAGCATAAGTAGCTGCACACTGCCGATGCCAATCAACAGAACAGCAAGCCAATGTAATACTGGTCGAAACGCGTGCCGAGACCGAGTGGCGACGTCCGGCACAGTTCATGGTTGAAGGACAGCTTCAGGTCGCCCGGTTATTTCGGCGGTCACGAATCAGTGACTCGATCACGCCACTCATTGAATACGCCGCTAAGGATCGCGCTGATCTGCGGACGGAAGTTCTCGGACATGAGTCGATAGCACACGCGCCGCCCACGAATGAAGCTCGCGTTAACCCACATCCGCCTTTACGGCCGATGTTTTCTCTGGCGTCGATTGATTCCCGTGAGGTCGGTAAGCTCGAACCTCTGGCTAAGGGAAACGCCTCATTTTAAAATTTTGCCTCGTCGGGGAAATTCTTGGGTGACGGCGAGCGTCAGCGAGCCGTCTGGTTGAGGAACCGCCGGAACTTCCGGCAGGTGGAATCGAACGATCTCTGCTGATCTTCGCCGCCGTGATAGAGGAGCGGGCCGCCATACTCGATCATCTGGAGGAGGACCTGCTCCGCTGGCTTCTTTCGCTGAGAAGAATCGCTGTGGATATCGTGGATAAACTCCCCACCCAGTGCCCACATGTTATCGACGTGTTTCTGGATCTTCTTCGGCGACAGATCCGACGCTGCCAGGTATTCGAGGAAGGGGACGGAACAGGGTCAGTAACTGTTCGCCCGGCGGCAGATCTTTTTCCCGCCCCATCCATGAACGCGGCCAGCCGTTCAGATTCCGGCAGTAATGTTCCAGTTCATGGCGTGGCGCGGCGGGGGCACGGTTTATCCTGGGAGCCCTCGCCTTTAACAGTTTCCACTTCATGCTCCAGCCCATCACGATTCTAAATCGTTGTCACCGTTTTCCGGGATTCACTTACCAACAGGCCCGCTTCAGCTCCGATCACAAAAGGATTGAGATCGCTGTGCGTCTGCGCAAGGGTTCGACGGCGGTCTGTTCGCGTTGCCACCAGCCCGCCCCCGGATACGACCAACTCCCCGAGCGCCGTTTTGACTTCATTCCTTTCTGGGGTTTTTTGGTTTTTCTGCTTTACTCGATGTGGCGCGTCGCTTGCCCCCGATGCGAGGCAGTCGTCGTGGAGGAAGTTCTGTGGGGCGACGGCAGGCGCACTCTGACGCGTGCCTACATGTCGTTCTTGGCCCGCTGGGCGCGCCGGCTTTCGTGGAAGGAAACAGCCGAGGCATTTCGCACTCATGGGGTAAGGTGTTCGACGCCGTGGAGCACGTCGTCACCTTCGGGCTGGAGCACCGGGTGTTCGGTCAGATCGACGCCATCGATCCAGTACGCCAAAGGACACAAGTATCTGACTCTGGTTTACGAGATCGATCTCGACGTTACCCGCCTGCTCTGGGTGGGCCGCGAAAGAACCATCGAATCATTCCAGGGATTCTTCACTGTCATCCGCGACGAACTAGCTTCGAAGATCGCCTTCGTCTGCTCCGATATGTGGGAGCCCTATCTGAAAGTCATTCACGAGAAATGTTCCGAGTCGCTCCACATCCTCGATCGTTTTCACATTGTGGCGAAAATGAACAAGGCGCTGGACGAAGTCCGCGCCGGAGAATCGCGCCGCATGGCAAGCGACGGCCGCCTGCCGGTGCTGAAGAAGTCTCGCTGGCTGCTGCTTAAACGCGAGGAGAATCTGAACATCGACCAACGCTCCCGGCTGCGCGACCTCCTCCGCTATAATCCGAAAACCGTCCGAGCTACCTTCTTAAGGTAGCCTTTCAGCAACTCTGGGATTACAACTCCCCTACATGGGCCGGAAGGTTCCTCGACGATTGGTGTCGTCAGGTGATGCGCTCGCGCATCGAGCCCTTGAAGAAGATCGCCCGGTCTATGCGTGAGCACCGCGAACTGATCCTCAACTATTTTCGCGCTCAGAAGCTGCTCTCTAGTGGGGTTGTCGAAGGGCTGAACAACAAAGCCAAAGTCACAATGAGAAAATCCTACGGATTCCGCACCTTCCGCTGTCTCGAACTTGCGCTCTATCATTCACTTGGCAAATTACCGGAGCCGGAATCAACCCACGATTTTTTCTGACGAACCGAAATCTTCGGTGCCTAGCTGGCTGTACGTCGTTAAGTTGGTGCCGACGCTCGTGAATGCCGAACTGATGCTGATAGCAACATTCTTCATGCCCGCCGTGGCCGCAGGCAATTTCGTTACGATGCTCTGCGTCAGATGGCGCGTGACGAACACGAAATCGCCCTTGTGAAAAGCAAGATAAGTGCCAAGATTCTTTCGTGGGTCGCTCACAGCGCCGGTCTACCGACGTTTGATTCGCCCCCTAAAAAAGAATTTTGAAATCCATGTATACGATGCGCGGATCGTTCTGCTGAGAAAGCTGCAACTGCCCGAATGAGGCATTAGTCACATCCAGCGAGGCAGCGTTCGTAAAGTAGGGGTGGTTGAAGAGATTGGTGAAATCGGCACGTAGTTGGCCTCTTAATCTTTCCTTGATCGGAAACTCTTTGATGAGAGACATGTCAACGCTGTGCACCCCCATGAACCGGACATCCGGGAATCGCGAAGGATAATTACGAAGTGTAAACGGCGCTTGCGAGGTCGTCGGGAAAATGGAAGTGTTAAACCAGTGATAGATACTCTGGCCGGATCCGGAAGGCTTCGCGCTCTGGTTTATGAGCGGAGCTGCATTGGGAAAATTGATTGGAAATCCCGACTGGTTCGCAATGTTCCATCCCACTTTCCAGTTTCCAAACACATACATGAGAGGCCGGGGCAGATCGCTTCCGAATCGCTTACCCTTGCCGAACGGCAACTCATACGTTCCCAGAACAGAGACACGCTGAGCGACATCGAAAGGAATCAAACGCTTATCCAGATGGGATGCCGTCGGGCTCGCCGCATTGTAGTCTTGCGGATTCAGAAAGGCCAGTTGTTCGAGAGTCTTTGCCTTGGTGTAGTTGGCCATGAATGTCAGTCCATTGGCAAATCTGCGGCTAATCACCAGTTGGGCTGAATCGTACCGGTTGCGGCCGATCGGAATGTTGTTGATCGTCAGGCTAGAGTACTGCGGGTACGGACTGAGCAGATTCTGTAGAGAAGTAGTGGGCCCGTTCAACGCTGAATTGTTAGTCAATAGCCCCGCGAAGGGATTTGCCACGTTCCGTGTGTAGTAAGAGGACGGTTGATTTAACTGCGCGATAGGAATGTCGCTCGAGTTGATCGTGGCGTTCACGGGCAGCCGGGTAGTCAAATTGCCGACGTAAGACACATCCAGAAGAAAGCCACCCGGCAGTGATCTCTGAAAGCCGGCAGAATACTGGTAGGAAATCGGCGTCCGGTAATCGGGATAAATGATAGAAGGGGTAAGTCCCAAATCCGTGGCTCCGCTGAGAGCGGTGCCCGTTGGCGCAATCAGGCCGCCGGGAAACGGATTACTGAGCGTGGAGGCAGGGGTGATATTTCCATCAGCGCTGGCGACAAATGGGGTGGTGCTGCCGAAACCGTCGCTCGATCCGACCGCGTAAACACCGAGGTCATACATTCCGAAGCCCGCGCGGAGGACCGTTTTTGTATTCGCCGCAAACGCAACGCCGATGCGCGGTTGGAAATTCAGCCGATCGGGCTGATAGGAGAACCGCGAACTACCGCTGCCCCCGGCAAACTGATACGCGCCGATAAGGTTGGCGCACGCGGGACAGAATTGCGCTCCGGCGGCAGTCTTCACCGCCGTCGCCAGGGGACTCGGTGCGAAGATTCCGTAGCCATTGCTCTGGCGGTTGTAGCGCTCCACCTCAGGCTCTGATAATCCCAGCGCAAACCCAGATTCAAACTGAGGTTGCGCGTCACCTTCCAGTCGTCTTGAAAAAAAGTGACGTAATACCAACCTTTATAGGCAGGCTCGACGGCATTCTGGATGAAGCCACTTGTGGGTAGCCGAGCAGCAGATCGGCAATCTCATTGCCGGAGTTGGAATCCGCCCGTAGCGGATTGGCCTGCGTCCAGTTCCGGCCGAAAGTAAAGTTACCGGACCAACTGCCGGGGTTAACGGCGGTGTCACGGAATTGGCGCAGTTCTCCCCCGACCTTGACCGAATGCGAGCCCCACACCTTGGACGTACTTGCCTGTGTATTGTAGCTATCGTCGCCATTGGTGTAACCAACCCCTCCCTGGCCGGTGTAACTACCCGCGTTAATCTGAGGGTATTCCAGAAAAGTCATCTGGGAGACAAGCGATTACGGAAAACCGAGGCTCGCGGGGTTGAATCCGAGGGCAAAACTGTTGGCGGCGGTATTCTCCGCACGCGCCCAACCGGCACGCAAATCAAAAGTCCAAGTCGACGTAATGATATACGACCAATCCAGGCTCAAGTGCCGGCCCCGAACACCGCGCGTGGCTTGAACGCTGGGGTCCGCAGCGTTCGTTCCCCAGATGAAGCCGCCGTACCGGGTGTAATCGGTCTCGCCATATTCTCCCGAAATCGACTGCCGGTCGCTGAGACGGAAATCCAGGCGGCCGATCCATTGCGGCGTAAGCGTATTTTCCGGAGTGGTTCCGACGAAATTATTCGTGCGGGCAGGTCCCACGCCAACGGTGTTTGCAGCCGGATAGTAGCTCAAGAGCTTGACGCCTACGGGATCGAAGCGGCTTGCGGGAATGATGTTGCCAGCAAATGGAGTGCGGGTGTAGGTTACCCCATCAGCGGCCAATTTGGTGGTTGCGGGGTCGTAGATCAAGACCGGTGTCCCGTTGCTTCCCAGCACCCCGGAGAAGTCTCCGTTAAGCATGGCTGGAAGAGGCACGGTGCCCGTCCTTGTAGCGGCGGAGTTGTTCGGAAGCCGGTCCATTGATACCATGAAAAATATTTTGTTGCGCCAGTCAACCAACTTTGGCACGAAGACCGGTCCGTCGATTTCGAATCCGAAGTTATTGGTGCTGACCGAAGCTTTGGCCTGCCCCAGCCGGTTGTTCGACCAGGTGTTCGCCGCAAATTCGCTGCTATAAAGACGGTCGAATAGTTGCCCGTGAAGGCTATTGGTTCCGCTCTTAGTCGTGATACTGACGATTCCACCGCCGGTTCGACCGTACTGCGCGTCGTAAGTGTTCGTCATGACGCTCATCTCCTGCACTGCCGCCAGCCCAGGAGTCATCACCAGCGTGTTACTTCCCTGCACATCGGAGATGCCGTTGATTAGCACATCTGTATTCCACTGCCGTCCGCTCGTGCCGGCGGCGTTGCCGTTGATATTTGGGGTAGCATTACCGATAGCGTCGATGCTGAACTGGTTGTTCTGACTGGTCGATGGTTTGTAAGCGCCCGGCATGGCGAACACCAGGTTGAAGATGTCTCGCCCATCGTTAGGAACATCGTTGATGAATTGCGAAAACACCAGGCCGCCCCTGCTCGCGGTCTCCGTTTGCAGAATGCTGACGTCTCCTGAAACGGTGACGGCATCCGAGGCGGCTCCAACTTCAAGAGGAACATCGAGCCCAAGGCGGTCATTGATATCCAGCACGATGTCGTTGCGGATGAATTCTTTGAAGCCGGCGGCCCTGACTGTTAGGCGGTAGCGGCCAGGAACGAGAAACGGCACCGTATAGCGACCGGAATCGTTGGTCTCGGCGTCGGTGGCGCCATTTCGTTCCACATCGGTTACGCGTACGGTGGCCTTTGGAATGACCGCGCCGGTAGGATCAGTGACCCTACCGCTGATAGTGGCGCGGAACTCCTGAGCGCCCGCAACCGCTGCTCCCAGAAAGGCGATGGCAACCAGGGTTTGTAGTTTTAAATTTTGCATAGGTAAGCTCACTTGATCGTGTTAGTGTTTCCTGGCCCGAAGCGGATCTGATCCGAATTGACGATTCCCACATTCCCGGTTCCCCAGAAGAGCAACTTTGCGCCTAGCCCGACAAAGCACACGACGATTGTGCCGGCAATACCGAGTAGCGCAACGTTTCGATTCCAGGAGAAGTAGGGGCCATCTTCATTGGCGACCGCGGGATACACAGTTGGATGGGCGGGGGCCAGCAGCAGGAGAACGGTACAGGCTACGGCATTGAGGGTCATAAACCATTCGGTAACCAGCCGCACCGGAGTAAACCGCGGTAAGACGTGAGCGAAGTTGATGGTTACAATCCACCAAAGGAAGACAAGGTAAAACAGTTGCCCTTTGCCGAGCCAGCTTTGCGGGAGGAATGCAAGCGGGCGTTGAAGATGAGTGACCAGCAGAAGAATCATTGCGAACGCGATGGCAATGTAGATCATTTCGATCCATCCAATGAAACCCCGCGCCGGCAGGAAATCCGCCGCTATGTTGATCCCATACAACTCTGGCGTTAGCGTCGAGATCTCCTTCGTCCACTCACCGGGGCCTCGTCGGAAATTGAGATAAGTGAAAAGAACAAGTACGAAGGTCGCGCTGAACACCTCGGTCCAGCGCCCGACTCTCAGCTCATCGGACATTTCCGGCGCCCTATGGATTACTAGACCGATGCCGATTGCGATGGCGACGCCCAGGAAGAATCCTTGAGTCTGCTCCATCACAGAGTGCCAGTTGGTGGTAAACCCGCTCGCCATCACACTTAACTTGACAGCCGCGCCGAGCGCGAATCCAATGCCTCCCAGGAGCCCGACGCCGACCGTAGCAAACCCGATTCCGCCAAACTGATTACGCCAGCAGAAAACCAGAATCCCGCCCACCATTCCCAGGTACCCGGCCCAGCTATCGCCGCGTGGCGGATTCAGGTCGAGGTGCAGCATTTCGATAAGGAACAGGTGTCCGGCGCACCAGCCGGCGGCCATGTGCAGGATCAGTGAAGTGCCGGCTCCCCAATACTTCCGGCGCACCAGCACCACGACCAGGACAGCTAAAATCGCAAGGATGGCGCTCATCGCCTGTCCCGCGATAAATCCCGCCCACTCCGCGCTGAACCCGCCATACCAAACCCTGGTTGCATCCTGGAGATACCAAGCGATCAAAACCGCCGACAAGGGAACGAAAGTCTTGGTAAGTTCCTCCCGGTTGAGGTAGACAGGCAAAGCGATCCCGGCGCCGGCCGGAGCCGCCCAGATGAACCCAAGAAGGAAGAGAGTGCCAAAGCCATAAAGCACAGTGGTTGAATCCGTGGAGTGGACATATGCAACGTTTTTCATGTATGACATGCCACCGCCAAATGCCATGCCAAGCGCTCCGAAAAGCGCGAAGTAAGGAATTCTGCGTTGCCAGTCTTCCCGTCCGCTGAGTAACGCGACCACCATCCCTCCCAGGGCTCCGGCCAGGGCCGCTCCGTATTCATGACCGAACTGTCCGCGGATGCCCCAACCGATCGAAACCGATAAGCCGCACAACAGTATGAGTTGCCAGGACAGCGAACGTGGTGCAAGCGTTTTCAACCGGAACACCTCTTCTCAGGAAGGCAAGTATATTCAGAAGAAGAGTTCAGGGCAAGCGATTAACTGTGAGTCGCTGTTCACCGTTCGTGAACAGGCCGCGGCTTTCGTGAGGAGACCTCGGTAACCAGGCGCAGGTTCTTCGTGGTTACGCGGGCCGCCAGTTCAACGAACTCCAGTACCGCTCTCGGTGTGTAGCTCGCCTTCAGCCGGATCAACCCCATTCTGAGGGAAAGGGGCGGCGCACCCGTTCGCACGAGGGAGAGCATGGAACTGCGTGGGTCGGAATCCAGGTTCCACAGGAACAGGACAGAGATTCCCAAACCTGTCCGGATCATGGCCTTGATTGCTTCGGAGCTATCGGACCGCATTACCACGGTCGGGCAGAAATTAAGGGAGTCGAAGTAGTTCTGGACGACGGATGCCATGATGGTGCCCTTCCCGAATAGAATGAAGGGCACATTTCGGAGCGCAACTAGGCGGCAGTGCGAAGGCACATCGGGCCGCGCCGAAACGAAACCGGTCTGTGCTTCCCATTGAGCTACCTGCTCCAGATCGCGGTCATGGAGCGCAGCGGCCGAAAGGTCGAACACCAGGTCCAACGAACCTGATTTTAAACGTGACATCAAGTGGTTGCTATCCCCCGTTTCCACGTAGACATCCACCTGCGGGAAACGTCGCCGAAAACGCTTGATCAGAGGAGGCACGACATAGCTGCTGAAACTGGGGCCGGCTCCCACCCGTACCGCGCCGCGTCCGCCGTCCTTCCACTCGGTGATTGCTGTGAATGCCGCGTCATGGTGAAGCAGCATCTCCTTTGCAAAAGGCAGCGCGATTTTCCCGGCTTCGGTAAGCCCTAAACGGCCCGCTTGCTTCTCATACAGCTTCACCCCGAGTTCGCTCTCCAGCGTCTTCAGATGTTTGTGGACCGCGGCGGGACTGATATTACATGCCTTCGCAGCTTCCCGAATGCTGCCATGCTCATTCAGCGCGATCAAGCTACCCACTTCCCGCAGTTCCATTCCAGCTAGGCTATCTAAACAACTGAACGTTTACGGAACGTGAACAGGCGATCCACAATTTCAGGTTGCCGCGAACGCGCCCTGCTTCTATACTTCGGCTGATACCATGCCAGAAAACGCAACGCAGGCGAACCCCCATCAACTGTTGAGTCCGGAGAACCTCGCAGCTCTCCGGCGTATTTGCTCGCCAACCATTGCCAATGCCGTGGAGACCTTCAACGTAAGGCCACGGAGTGAAGGCGTCACGAACTGTGAAATACGCTGCTTGTTCCCGGCATTCGGGGCCGTGGTGGGATATGCGTCGACGGCCGTGATCATGTCCGGACAGCCGGCTGTGCAGAAGCGGCTGGTCTCACGAACGGAATATTGGGAGCACATACGAAATGCGCCCGGTCCCCGGCTCAGCGTCGTACAGGATCTGAGCACGGAGCCGGGAGGCGCTTACTGGGGGGAGGTGAACTCGAACATACACATGGCACTAGGGAGCCTGGGGGTGATAACGAATGGCACGGTGCGTGACTTAGACGAAGTCCAGCGGACGGGGTTCCATTTCTTCGCGAGGGGCGTAAGCGTCTCACACGGCTTCGCACACCTGGAGGAATTCAATCGTCCGGTCAACGTCTTCGGAATGACGGTATACCCCGATGACCTGATCCACGCCGACCGCCACGGTGCCGTTGTCATCCCACACGCCATCGCCCACAAGGTGGTCGACGCTGTATCAGAAATCGAACGAGCCGAAAAGCGCATGATCGATCTCTGCACCTCCGACGCTTTCTCGATCGCCGAACTCGACAAGCTGATCTCCCCCGAGTACTAAAGCCGTCACTCGACGCTACCGGAACATATACCGGTCGCCGAAGTTCATGTACTGATCCCAATCGTACGGCGTGATATCGTAAGGGCCCGAGCGGATGTGAAATCCTGTGGTACTCATCACCGGCCGCGGTAGCGGCGGCATCGCCGACGCGCCAAACCCCTCTTTCCCGAAGAGTCGGTAAAACCGGGCTGGCGTTGACGGCCGCCAGGAACTGACCCATTGGATCCGACCCCACATCGCCCGCCGCCACTCAAAATGTACAGTGGACGCGGTGCGCACAAAGCAAGTAGTTCGTGAATATCTACCGGCAACAATCTTCGTTGTCGGAAACTTCGCGTAATTCCCGGAGAACCACCACGGGAACTTCTGGTTCAGCTCCCTCACAGACTCCCCGAACCTTTGACGCGCCAAGGTAGCGCCGCCAACGCCGGAGCAGTTCGATACACCATGGCAAACCGCGGATCGCCCGCTCCCGCCCAAAGCGCGGTCTTCCCATCCGCGAATGTCCCATCACGGAGACACGCCGATGGTCGATTTCCTTATCAGTTTCGAAATAGTCCATGGCGCGGCTCAGGTCCCATGCCCACGCGCCAATGGCACCCGATTCACCGGGATCTCGCCAGTTCTGTCCAGCCCTGTAAGACAAAGGCGCGACGCCCCATTCAGAACCAAGCGCGAAATCCGGCCACACATCTCCGGAATAAAACGTCGCCCTGCATGGCTCATGTGGCTTCCCCCGCCCGATGATCCGTAACACCGCAGTCCGCATACACCCATTTAGTACCGATCGGAATCCCGGGATCACCGCTGATCGTATGGTTCCCTCGAAAGTTCACGCCGAGAAACATGGGTACCGGTCCGGATCGTTTCCTTGGTAGATACACCAGGAGGTCTACCGACGGGTTCGCCGTTTCCTTGCGGAACCGGATCGTCACCAGTTTGCGTTCAGCATGGCCGTCGAGGGCATTTCGACCGGTTGAAACCAACTCGAAGCTGATCCCTTTCGGCCGTCCGGGACTGCGGCCGTAGACGTCGATGGCAAAGGCACGCAGAATTTCCGAACGACCCCTTTTTCTGCCACATGGCAGACTTCGTGACGCGTGTTCCGTCCGCCATGGTCAAAGGATCCGGCAACGTATAATGCCGTGCCCTCGACTCGTCGTAGTGTCGTTGAGACTCCTGCGCAGCCACGGCTTGCCGAGTTGCGGCCGTAAGCATAGTGCCGCGCAAGAGCGCTCTGCGAGTAAGTCGAGTCATCGCCTAAACGTTCAGGTTCTTTGCGACAAAGGGCAGGCCCCGTCTCCCCCAAAAACTATGTGGTCCATCGAAGACTTCGTGTTCGACAGCGTTACCGGCGCCGAAAACGTCATATATTCTCCTTAGCCGTTCAAAGCTGGCGCGGCTGGCGGCGATGGGAAAGCTTTTGTCCCGCTCTCCTGATTCCACGAACACCGCCCGCGGCGCAATAAGACCTGCGACATCGTACATTTCGGCCCACTGCATAATCCCGGGTACATAGTTGTCGATACAGTGCGCCAGACTCATAATGCAATCTCGAAACGTGTTCAGATAGCCACTGATCATGGCAACGCGAATCCGCGGTTCCAGCGCGGCGGCGAACGTCGTGCACGTGCCCCCACCCGAAATTCCCATGCACCCCACGCGCTGGGAATCCAGTTCCTTCCGTGTCTCAATCCAATCCATCGTGCGCATCACGTCGTAAACACGCCACCCAATCATCGTTTGACCGAGCAATAGCGCAGCACCCGAGGAAGGCTGGCAGGCCGTCTGATCCAGACCTTTCCTTTTCGAAATGGCATCCCGACGGCACCCAAACGCCATCGGCTCAATCGCGACCGCGGCCATCCCGTGCTCCACGACCTGAAGTGCGAAATCATGTTGATATCCAGCCTTGTTCGTCCTATCCCGGCCCTTTTCGTCGATCCCCACGATGTCATCTACGCCGCGGCCATGGCCCGGAACGCAAACCATCGTCGCGTGGGGAGCCTTCTGTCGGTTGGGCGTCAGTAGATAGCCCAGAACCATCGCATTTAGGCGCGATTGGATCACAAACTTTTCCCGCGTGTAACCGGGAAACTCTCGAACTTCCAGGGTCCGCGGCCGAAGTGGGGTGCGTTTTGCCGGGAAACCACCTAGCAGCTCGATCAGCTTCGCCCGCAGTTCCCTCTGCCACTTTTCCGCCTCAGAGCGCTCGGTCGCGCGAAACGTGAGCCGGAGCGGTGTGGCATCTGAAAGCTTGTGCGCATAGCGAACCGGGTCGAGATCGGCGGAAACCACCTTGTCTTCGAATCCGTCGAGAGCACCGGTGTAAGTCTCCGCCGCGCCCTGTGCCGCGCGGGTCTGCAACAGCACTCCCGTACCAACTGCGATCTTTCCCAAAGCACGTCGTGTCATGTGGATCCTTTGTTGGGTATCACTTTGATCGCTACGCCCAATAGATCCTGAAGCAGCGGCGTTTGCGGATAGGGATGCCCCCGGTATTGCCGGAAACATTCGCCAAATTGAAATCCGGACGTCTCGCCCGAGGAGCGCGTCGAGGTTTCCATCTGGAGCATGTAATCGTCCATGCCATGGTGCCGCCGTAGCCATTCTCGCTGGCTCACATGGTTCGCAAGCATAGCCTGCTTGGTGGCGAACACCTCACCTACGTCCACACAAAAGTCGCGTATGGCATCGGTTTCATCCGGATAACGCCCAGTCAACGGATCCATGTAATACAAGTGCGGGATCGAGATCAAAGCGTTTGCGGGCTGGGGCGAACCGGTCGCATAGAGCGCCGCGGGCGCAGCGAAGCACGCGTCTTTCACTAACGCGCTTGTGTTCTCGTGGTCCGCCATGTAATCCACAGGCGAAGCGGTGACCACGATATCCGGCCGCGTAACGCGCAAGACTTCAGTAACCCGACGCCGTGAAACATCATCGTTGAAAATCGCTAAATCGAAAAATCCACACCAGCGATAATCCGCCCCGATCAGCCCCGCGGCTGCCTTCGCCTCTTTCCTTCTCATTCCCGATATTTCCTCGGCGGAGCGGTCCGCGGATCCACAATCGCCCGCAGACATGGTGGCAATCGTGACCGTGTGCCCGGCCCTGCGGAGCAAAGCCATGGTGCCTCCGGCCAGAATCTCCACGTCGTCAGGATGAGCGTGAATCGCGAGTACGCGGCTCATTCAGTTGCACTTGGCCTCAAGCGGACCCGCAAGTTCCTTCAGGTAGAACAACCGTCCCGGTAGCGAAGGCATGAAACTGCTCGGAATCCAGCGGCTTGGACCGTGGCGCAATGTAACCCAAAGGCTCATACCCTGCCATTGCATCCCCCGCTGGAACGCTCCGTCCGCACCACCGATAATTCGATCCGCAGCAAGGAATAAACCCGGCCCAATCGTGTTCGCTCTCGCCGGCACCAGGGTCGTTCGGCTGTTAAAACTGGTAATTGCGTTCTGTTCGACGGTCAGCGGATGGAGTTTAGCGCCGAGACGGTGCGTCTGCTTTTTCCACTCGTCATCGGTTGCGAATTCTTCAGCAAAGTGCGGCTCCCAGAAGGCAATGTGAAAAACCCGGCCGATTCCGAAGATCACCTGCATTTGCGCACCCCCGGCCTGCAGTTCTCCGATTTCCCGCGCATAGGTTGGCAGCACCTCGCGCGTGGCGAAATATCTCTGCGCGCCGGGCACGGTCAATCGATCCAACGGCCCGTAAAACGCCTGTTCCATTGCAAATGCGAAAGCTGCCGGGTGATCAGCAGGCAGCGTGTTACCCTCGGCATCGCTCCACTCATCCATGTTGAAGCCATAAACGTGGTCGCAGGAGACGTTCCACTCCTTAAGGAAATACACCGCCCATCTATACATACCCATCGGTCCGACAGGAAGAATTAGAATCAACTTCCGCCCAGCATCGCGCGCCAGCTTAATCTGGTGCGCGATCTCATGCCCGAGCATCGTGTCGTGGTCAGTTACGGAAGCACAGGAAACCGGATAGAAATCAGCGTGCCACCACTCCTGCCGGTCCGCGATTGCATCCGCCGGATGCGAGCAGCATGTGTCGATCTTTCTCAAGTCCCACCCCGCCGGGTAAAAGCCGTCCAGCAAAGATCCTTTGATAGTCGAGATTAAATCGATCGGCATTCACACGATAGTACACTGCGTCCGGCCCGCGTACACTGTTCACGATCAGCGAACAATGGTTCACGAACTTGTCATTGCGGTAAATGGACGATGTCCCTATACTGATCTGATTCTCACTAGTCCCACAAAGAGGTGTTCAGGTTGACCATACTTCGATGTACCAGAAGATGTCTGTTCTTCCTCACGAGCTATGGCCTCCTATTGGCGCAGACCGTAAATCTGGCTTCCATCCGCGGAACAGTCACCGATCCCGCCGCTGCCATCGT
>JAOAPQ010000927.1 GCA_025462965.1 Bryobacterales bacterium | reverse complement strand
ATGTGGCAGCGGCGCGGACGGTGTATGCGGCCGGGTCGGACGCGGAAGCGGCGCGACTGGCGGGGATCGGCACGCGCGGGGTGCTGTTCGGAGTGTTCCTGGTGATGGGCGGGTTAACCGGGCTCGCGGCGCTGCTGGATTCCGTCCGGTTCTCGGACGTGCAGAGCAACGCAGGCGTGGGTCTGGAGCTGAAGGCGATCGCGGCGGTGGTGGTGGGCGGGGCGTCGATCAACGGCGGACGCGGTACCCTGCTGGGCACGCTGTTGGGAGTTGCGCTTCTGGGGACGATCGGGCCGGCGCTCACCTTCTTGGGCATCAATCCGTTTTGGGAGAAAGCGATTCAGGGCGGAATCATCCTGGCCGCGGTGGTGGCCGATCATTTCGCATCGCGGGCGATGAAGCTGAGGAGCGCGATTGCTGGGTAGCGTCTATACGAAGTTACTCGCGGGGCTCTTGCTGTGCGAAGTCGTGGTCTTCGGTTTCGCGGGAACCAACTTCTTCACCGCCTCTAATGCGTTCGAAGTGGTCCGGCTGAGCGTGGAGTTAGGGCTATTGGCGCTGGCGCTGACGCCGGTGATCGTCACGGGAGGCATCGATCTCTCGGTAGGGTCGATGATGGGGCTGTGCGCGGTGGTTTTCGGATCGCTGTGGCGGGACCACGGATTCTCCATCGTAGCGGCCGGGTGCGCGGCTTTGTTAGTGGCGCTGCTGGGAGGGTGGCTCAATGCTCTCCTGGTTGCCCGGCTCGAGATACCGCCGCTGATTGTTACTCTGGGCACTTACTCGCTGTTCCGCGGACTGGCCGAGGGACTTACTCGGGGATTGGATACTTTTTCGGATTTTCCGCAGCCGTTTCTGGCTATTGGACAGGGATACCAGATCATCGCGCTGGTCGCGGCGATTGCCGGATTCGGCGTTCTGCTGCACACGACTACGATCGGGCGGGCGCTGTACGCGATCGGAAATTCGCCGGCGGGCGCGCGTTATGCCGGGATTCCGGTGGTTCGGCGGCTGACGCTTGTTTATGTGCTTTCGGGATTGACGGCGGGGGTAGCGGCGCTGATCTATGTGGCACATCTGGGGCAGGCGAAATCGGACGCCGGGACCGGCTACGAGTTAATGGCGATCACGGCGGTGGTGCTGGGCGGGACTTCGATTTTCGGGGGGCGCGGTACAATCGGCGGGACGCTGCTGGGGCTCGCCACCATCGTGGTATTGCAGAATGGTTTGAGGCTGGCGGCACTTCCCGCGGAGCTGAGCGGCATACTGACTGGCGTGTTGCTGATCGGCAGCATCGGCATGGACCGGCTGCTGGCCGGATACAAGAGGAAAGGGGCCGGCGAGGAGATCGCGGGCGAGACCGAGATTGTGAAGAACTCGCAGGTAGCGGTGTTGAGCGCGGTGATCATCGCGGGGTCGTTGATCGTGGCGGGCAGCAACTGGTGGCTGGTGAAGAGTCTGGCGCGGCCGGATTCCGCACAGGCGAGCGGCGTGTTGAAACGGCAATCGGTGATCGGCATGATGCCGAAGGCCAAGGGCGACCCCTACTTCGCGAGCTGCCTGAAGGGCGCGGAAGAAGCGGCGCGAGAGTTGAGCACGCGGTTGATCTGGGACGGCCCGACCGATGTGGACCCAGCGAAGCAGAATGAAGTGGTGGAGGGTTGGATCACGCGAAACGTGAATGCGGTCGCGGTGAGCGTTGCGAACCGGGCGGCGATTTCGACAGTGCTGCGCAAAGCGCGGGAGCGAGGGATTCCCGTGTTCACCTGGGATGCGGATTCGGCGCCGGACGCGCGGGATTTCTTCGTGAATCAAGCCACGCCGCAAGGTATAGCCAATACGCTAGTGGACGAGACGGCGCGACTGCTGGGCGGCAAAGGCGAGTTCGCGATCGTGACGGGCGCGCTGAGCGCAGCGAATCAGAACGAGTGGATGAAGTATATGCGCGCGCGGTTGGCGGAGAAGTATCCGGACATCAAGTTAGCGGTGGTGCGGCCGAGCGATGACGATCGAGACCGCGCGTTCAGCGAGACGCAGGACATTCTGAAAGTGTATCCGAAGGTGCGGGTGATTACGGCGATTTCGGCGCCCTCGGTTCCGGGTGCGGGCGAAGCAGTGAAGCAATCCGGACGCAAAGACGTCCACGTTACGGGGCTTTCGCTGCCGAGCCTTTGTAAGTCGTATATACATGGGGGATGGATCGATTCGATTGTGTTGTGGAACACGCGGGACCTGGGCTACCTGGTGGTTTATGCGGCGGATGCGGTGGTGAAGGGAACTTTGAAAAAAGGCGCGACCGAACTGCAGGCCGGACGATTGGGCCGCATCGAGATCCGGGGGGACGAGATCATCCTGGGCAAGCCGTTTGTCTTTAATAAGTCGAACATAGACCAGTTTGATTTCTAAGAGAAGATACTGAATTGACTAAAGACTTCGATGTTGTGGGAGTCGGGCTGAACGCAACCGACACGCTGCTTGTGGTGCCTCATTTCCCGGCCTACGGGGGGAAGGTTCCTTTTCATCAGGAGATCCTGAGTCCGGGCGGACAGGTGGCGAGCGCCGTGGTTACCTGCGCGAAGCTGGGGCTGCGGGCGAAGTACATCGGCACGGTGGGCGACGACGAGCGGGGACGGGTGCAGATGGATAGCCTGCTTGGCTCCGGCGTGAACCTGGACGACGTACAACTGCGGCGCGGGTGCGCGAACCAATCGGCATACATCATCATCGACCAATCGACGGGCGAGCGGACGGTGTTCTGGAGCCGGCCGGAGTGCCTGGCGATCGCGCCCGACCAGATCACGGACGAGATGATCGCGTGCGCGCGACTGCTGCACATCGATGGGCACGATACGCCGGCTGTGGAGCACGCGGCGCGGATCGCGCGCAAGCACGGGATCCCGGTGACGGTGGATGTAGATACGATTTATCCGGGATTCGATCGCGTGCTTCCTTATGTGGATTATCTGCTGGCGAGCTCGGAATTCCCGGGACGATGGACAAAAGATGAGGATCCGTTCCGTGCGCTGGCAACGATCCAAAAAGAATACGGAATGAAGGTGGCCGCGATGACGCTGGGCGCACATGGAGCGCTGGCGTTGTATGCGGGAGAGTACGTATATTCGCCCGCATTTGTAGTGAATTGCATCGATACGACAGGCGCGGGAGACGTGTTTCACGGGGCCTTCTGCTATGCTGTTTTGCAAGGTATGCCGATGGGTGAAGCTCTCGATTTTTCGAACGCGATGGCCGCTCTGAATTGCACGGCGCTCGGCGCGCGCGGCGGCGTTCGGAGCGAGGCCGAAGCGCGGCAGCTGATGGGCCACGTGGAGCGCAGATTCCATCCCGAATTCGTGGATAAGCCACGAGGCCGGTAGATGTTTCCACTTCGCGACGACCAACCCACTTACTCCAAACCTGTAGTCTGCGTGCTGCTGATTGTGCTGAACGCGATGGTGTTCCTGCACGAGATGCAGTTGGATGAGTACTCCCGGAACTATTTCATCATGCGCTATGGGCTGGTGCCGGATCACCTGCGGTTGTCATCGCTGATCACGATGCAATTTATTCACGGCGGCTGGCTGCACATCATCGGCAACATGATATTCCTTTGGGCTTTCGGCAGGAGCCTGGAAGATGCAATGGGGAGTCTGAAGTTTCTGATTTTCTATCTGCTGAGCGGTATTGCGGCCGCTTTGGCGCAGGTGTTATTCAGTCCGGGATCGAACGTGCCGATGGTGGGCGCGAGCGGCGCGATCGCGGGAGTGATGGGAGGCTATCTGATCAAGTTTCCGCGCGCGCGGATTCATACCCTGGTGTTCATTTTCATCTTCATCACGAGGATGGAAATTCCGGCGCTTTTCTTTCTGCCTTACTGGTTCCTGACTCAGTTGTTCGCCGGTTACGGGTCGGTGGCTTATTCGCACCTGACCGAGGGCGGGGTTGCGTATTTCGCGCACATCGGCGGGTTTGTCGCGGGCATGGCCCTGGTGTCAGTGCTTGGCACACAGGACCGCTATGTGCGGCGGCGGGACATCCGATGGTGAGCCGCAGCACGGTCGACTTACTGGCGATTGCGGCCCATCCGGACGACGTGGAGCAGACGTGCGGCGGCACGATGATCCGAATGGCGGAGGCAGGATACCGCACGGGGATTATCGACCTGACGGCGGGTGATATGGGGACGCGGGGGACGCCGGAGCTTCGCATCGAGGAATCCAGGGAGGCGGCGAAGCGGATGCTGGTAAGCCATCGGGAGAACCTGCACATGCCGGACGCGCGGCTGGAGAATGCGCTGGCGGGGCGGCTGACGATTGCGTCGCGGATTCGCGAGTTACGTCCGCGGGTGGTAATTCTGCCTTATTGGGAAGCGCGGCATCCGGACCATTACCGCGCGACGGAGATGTCTTACGAGGGGTGTTTTTTGGCCGGGCTCAGGAAGCTGGATCCTTATACGGAGCCGCATCGTCCCGAGAAGGTGCTGTATGCGTCTCTTTACGCGAAAGTGGAGCCTTCGTTCGTGGTGGATATTTCGGCGCAATTCGAGCGGCGCATGGAAGCGCTGTTCAGTTACCGGTCGCAATATGGAACTTTGACGGAGGGCGGCGCGCTGTTTCCGGATGAAGTGGAAATTCGGGAACGGCTGGCGGCGATTGCGCGGTACTACGGGAATTTGATCGGGTGCCGGTATGGGGAGCCGTTCGTGGTCAAGGAGACTATGCGGGTGGATGATGTGATGAATATGGGCGTGCG
>JAOAPQ010000906.1 GCA_025462965.1 Bryobacterales bacterium | reverse complement strand
CCAGCGGTTTCCTCGGCGACCTGTTCGCATACTCTCGGTATGCAGACTCGGGCATATTTATGCAATGAATTTATCGCTCAGGACACTATAGTTCGTACACTACCGAATTGTTCTAATCGTGCGTTTTGTCACCACAAACTCATTAGAAGCCGATGCAATTGCCCCGAAGGGAGAAAAAGGGCTGCTCAAGCTGATCTGGCACCTAATAGCGCTTGCTAAGATGTGGCATTGTGGATCTCTGAGCCTCTTCGTTCAAACTGGTTGGATCGTTACCCGTCGCTTGCCGACCTAGCTTTGCTCACCGTTTGTATTGTCTGCTTTTTGCATGTCCCGGTATCTTTGATAGACGATGCGTTTATCGCCTATCGGTATGCGGCAAACCTCGTCAACGGCTCTGGGCTAGTGTTCACAGCGGGTCAGCGAGTCGAGGGTTTCTCCGACCTGAGCTGGACCTTGCTCATGGGTGTTCCGATGTTGTTTCATATCCGTCCCGAACTGTTTGCAATCGGGGTTGCGGCATCGAGTGCGACCGCAGCTCTTCTCGTCGCACGACGAACAGCCGTCTCAGGCCTGGGTGTTTCCCATCTCACGTCATTGGTAGTCGTTGGCCTTGCGGCTCTCAATTGTGATTTCTGGATCATGACGACCAATGGGATTGAAAGCGGGCTTTATTCGCTGGTTCTCGTCACCAGTTTGGCTCTCATCATTCTGAATCGACGATCATGGTCTGGTTTAATGCTCGGGTTTGCCACCACGCTCCGGCCAGAAGCTCTGGCGCTCGCACCGATTGCCGCGCTCTGCATAGGAGTCTCGTCTTTGCGGCGAGGCGACCGGGGAATTGCATCGATCAAGACCGGCTTTACTGTGCTGCTCCCCTGGGCGCTAATCGTTCTGACCGTCCTGGCGTGGCGTCACGCTTACTATGGCGCGTGGGTGCCAAATACTGTCATGGCAAAAGCTCATCCGTTGCGTACTTCCGATCTCACGGAAGGAATCGCGTACGTCATCCGATTTGCCGTAAGAAGCGCACCGTGGTTGCTTGTGTCCTTTTCAGCAGCGCTGATTAATGCTCCAGCTGCTTTACTGATCGGTCTTGGATGGTTGCTCCTTCAAATCGTTATCGTTTTGCCAAATGGCGGTGACTGGATGCCTGGCTACCGACTGTTGAGCGTCTGCGTGCCGCTCATGGCCGTGATGTCAGCATTCGCTATCGAACATCTGTTCGCAACAAGACGGCTTCGGGTATACGGTTTTGCCGCACTTCTACTCACGTGTTGTGTTGTTCAGGCACATAACCGACGTTGGACATTCAGCAAAGGAATACTAAATCGGCACACGCGAGTTGAGATGGTCGGAATTGACGAGAACTCTTTTATCCAACTTGCGGATGCGCTGAAACCGGCCCTGACTCCTGGAGACCTAGTCTCGCCGGAAGTGCTGGGTATCTTTTCCTATATGCTTCCCGGCATACCGATGCACGACTGGCTCGGGCTGGCCGATGAACATGTTGCGCACCACGGGACCGTTTATCTCCCGATGTACGGAAAAGCTGAGCCGTCCTACTCTGTCGAAGTAGTTGCTCCCGCAGTTTTTCTCCTGATTCGCGGAGACAACACCGTCAGAATGTTCCAACACGATACTGCCGGAAGGTTTTGGACGCGATACGATTGCTGGCGTGTGGCAAGCAAATCAGAAGGAGTAATTCTAGCAATCCGTCGAGACCGCGCGCAAGAGATACTCGCAGCAATTCGCCAATCAGCTCTACAAATTGAACCGATGACTATTGCTCCGAACTAGTGTCATGAGCGAGAAATTCATCAAATAAATCCGACTGAGTCTGCATACTGAGAGTATGTCCGCCGCGGTAATCACACGGCGGTGGGAGTGCTGGAGAGGGCGTTGCTCGACTATCTCGACCGGCGGAACCAAAATCCCCGCCCTTTCGTGTGGACCGCCGATGCAGATGTGATTCTCGGCAAGGTCCAACGACTTTGTAAACGAACTTATCGCTCAGGACACTAGTGGCTCATCGCAGCGAGTTCGTGAGCATGGCAGGATTCTCCGGCGAACATCGTTGTATTTCCATTTGAATGGGCGAGCGGGTTTGGATATGCGCGGACATATCGCATGAGCTTGCGAACGAGGTCGTGACCAGAGGTAAGAATCCCGCGCGCGTCGTGCTCAAGCCGCGCGAACCAGATTTCGACCTGATTGAGCCATGAGGAATAGGTCGGCGCAATCTGCAATCGACGCTCTGCCCCGGGACCTTCCCGTCGTTGCGGCGAGCGGAATCGCGTTCCTCGAAATGGATCACTATAAGCCTAAGGACTTCCTTTCGCGCCTTTACTACCTGACGGACCGCAAATCGGCAATTAAGTACGCCAATTGCACAATGTTCGAAGGGCTCCCGGTATTGACCGAATACTTCCTCATTAGAGCCCACGTGATGCCGTATTCCGATTTCGTCGCGGAGCACCGCCAATTTCTCGTGTTTGGCAATGTAGGCTTTCTGGAGGATTGGCTTCTGCGAAAACTGCTCGCTGAAGGCGCTTCCGTTCGTCACGTGAAAGACGATTACACGATGCCGTACCGGGATGCATCGATCTACGAAGTCTCTATCAAGGAACGTTGAAATTCGCTCGACACGTGCAATCTGCCGGACGATTCGTCCCGCCAATGAATAAGCGCAACAGCCGTCGTGAGGATCAGGAGCCAGTCGATCGGAAAGGAATGCCGCAGTCCAACATGCACCAGGTAATTAGGAAGCGGGAAAATCAACAGGATCAGCGATAGTACCAAACCGGTTATCAGGTCCTTTCGGAAGACGTACACCAGGCCGATAGCGCCGAGCAGGCGAGTAAGATAGAGAAACACGGTCTTACCCATGTGCTCGCCGTCATAGTAAAGCCAAAACCAGAACAGCCGCCCCATTGTGAGCTGCACAAATCTCGCCGGATGGCTATGGATCCAACTCATCGCTTCCTGTTTAGCCTCTTTGTTGTAAGCCACCTCTCCCATCGCCCTCACCTTCAAAGCTTCGGTGGGATTTTGTAGGGGATGGTAGATGTGATATACACCGTTCAGAAAGTTGAAGTGTTCGTTCGGACCCGCGACATCGTTATTAGAGACCCGCAGTTCGATCCCCACATTGCTGCGTGTCACGATTGGTGAACCCAGAGCGTAATAATTTCTGATGACCCACGGTGACAGGCAAACAGCCACCACTGCCGTTTCTACAAGACAGAAACCGACGTAGCTTGCGCGGTTTGTCCGGCTGGCCAGGAAGATGCCGGGTAACATCAACACAAAGAACAACGACAAAAGCGCCGAACAAAACAGCAGGCTGATACCCCAGCACAGACCCATGAATATCGCATGGCGGACGGAGAAGTCCTGTCGCTTCCAAAGTCCCACCGTCAACACGGCCAACAGCATCAGAATGATCCCAATGATGGTAGTCTCCCAATCACCCATGGTTTGGGTTTGCAGTTTCACAGGAGCGATAGCCCCGATAAACCCCGCTAGCAGGCCGGCCCGGATATCGATAGTAAGTGCCCGGGCTACCGCCGGCAAAATCGCATACTGAAAAGCTGTAACCGCGCATGCAATTCCCTGCTTTATGATCTCCGCGTGGACTCCGGTACCGAATATGCGGAACAGGGCGGCTAGTAACAAAGGATAGCCGGGAGAGACATGGGCGGTCGGTCCAGTGGGCAGAGCATAGGGGTTCCCAAACACGTGCGTACTGGCCAGACTGATCGCCACGCGCTCGAGCTCATAACGAGCCAGGTCGCGATACTGGTGCATCGCAATTACACCAGCGGCGCGGATCGCGAATCCCAGCAAGAACAAGAAGGCGAAGATGGTGAGCGGACTCACGCGCCCCAACAGATGACGACCTCTGTCTATCAAGCCGCTCACAGGTTTGTACCGCAAGCCCTCAATCTAGCAACACATCTTTGTAGCGAGCGCCGCCCGGAAGGCGAAGGTGTGCCGGATGGCACAGACGTTCAAATACTCCCGTGAACAACCGTCCCAAGCGCATCAAGTTGTAGTATTTCGCACTACTGGGAGGTCGGCGCAGCGTCGTGAAAGATAATGCCAAGGGTATAGCGGGTTCCCGTGCGGAGGCGGGCGACACCGTGTTTTACGTTGGCCCGATAGAACCCTCGCGATCCCTTCACCGGACGATAGCGCGTCGTGAAAATGACAACCTCGCCCCGGGCCGCACGAATGGAATCGCCGACCGATTGCGCGCGCGGGCGCTGCTCCATCAGCAGGAAGTCTCCGCCGGTATAGTCCGTCTCCGGTTCGCTCAGAAAGCACACCATCTGGAACGGGAAGACGACTGCCCCATAGAGATCCTGATGCAGGCAGTTATAACCGCCCTGTTCATAGTGCAACATCAGCGGAGTAGGCTTGGTTTGGCCGGCCGCATGGCATCGCGTGAGAAAATCATCCAGTTCAGCCGGATAACGATCTTCGAATCCGAGCGCTTCCATCCAGCGGTTCGCGGTGGGCGCCAGATGCGAATAGCTTACTCGTCGCAATTCCTCGGCGATCGCCGGCAGCGGATTCGCGAAGTACTGGTAGTCCCCTTCCCCAAACCGGAACCGCTCCATCTGGACGCGACTTCGGAAGCGCGCTGGCTGGCCGTATATCTCGCGCAGTTCTTCGCATTCGCCGCGAGTGAGCACCGGCGCCGCTGATTTCGCGTAACCATACTGCCAGAGCGAAGATTCCACTTCACGCCAGTCGATCGATTCCAGGTTCATGATGCGGATCTCCAAAGTTGTATGACTGCGTATGCCCGGTACGGACGCCAGGCCTCGGCGCGCGCGAGTAGTTGCTTTTCCGTCAGTGAGAGAACCTTGCGCAGAACCAGATCCGATGAAGGGAAAGCATCGCTATCCTTCAGCGCGCGCATGCCGATGTAGTGCGCCGTCCAGGGGCCGATGCCGGGAATGGCGGTGAGCGCGGTATAGCTGTAATCCATGCGATTTTCGTGAACGGCTTGCGCGAGCAGGCTGAGGGTCCGCGCACGGCGTTGCACCAAGCCGATGCCGGCAAGATCGGCCGACGCGAGCGCCGCCGGCGACGGGAAGTCGCCCGAGCCGCAGAGCTCGACCAAACGTCCCGCGAAAGTGCGGGCGGCCGCGACGCTGATCTGCTGGCCCAGAACAGCACGCACTGCCAGTTCGAACGGGTCCCAGCAGCCCGGCAGCCAGGCATTCGGGAACCCGATGTGCCCGGCGATTCGCGCGCTGTCGGCCTGGAGATCGAACATGTGGGCGATGCGAGCTGTAATCGCAGCGGCTTGCGGAGCGAGCGAATCGGCAAGACGCAACGCTACTTCGGAAGCGCCGGCCGCCGAGGTTACTTCTGTCCAGCCGTTGGCCATCTCGCGGCGGTAGGTATCGTGGCTGACGGATTCGATACCCGCAACTGCGCGCATCCGGTAGAAAGCAAGTAGGCCCGACCAGTCAAGCGGGCCTTTTGCCGGGATCAGGATCACCCTTTCAACTTATACGGCTGCCGGGGTCTGTGCCATCGGGATCTTGCGGTTAAGATGTACTGATGCGTCAGTTCCTAAGCCGGCACGAGATCGGGAAAACGGACGGTTTCCGCTGGCGCGCCGCTGGCGAGGTCTCGCGCATTGAAGGCTTCAGCGATGCGGTGTTCGCATTCGCGGTCACGCTTCTGGTCGTTTCGCTCGAGGTGCCGAAGACGTTCAACGAATTGATGGAAGGCATGCGCGGTTTCGCCGGATTCGCGGCGGCGTTCGCCATGCTCTTCCTCATCTGGCTGAATCAATATAAATTCTTCCGTCGATATGGCCTGCAGGATGGCCCGACGCTTTGGCTGAACGCCCTGCTGCTGTTCCTGGTGGTGTTCTTCGTGTATCCCTTGAAATTTCTGTTTTCATTCCTTTTCCATATATGGACGGGCGGAAGCAACCAGGTAAAGCTGCCTAGTGGTGAGCTCGCCGCGATCATCAATGACGGGCAGGACGGGCCTCTCATGATGATTTACGCAGCCGGTTACGCCGCCCTGTTTGCGGTATTTGGGTTTCTGTACTGGCGGGCTTACACGCAGCGGGCATCGCTCGA
>JAOAPQ010000904.1 GCA_025462965.1 Bryobacterales bacterium | reverse complement strand
CTGGGAGGCATTGGGGGCTACCGTGGTCCCGTAACCGGTAAGCCGGAGATCCTGCAAATGGGAGTGATCGGCTGGGTCAAGGCGATGGTGTTGCGCGTGTGGGCAATCCTGTATTTTCCGATCAACTGGAGCACACAGCCGGAGTTGTGGCTGGCCCTGCTGCTTGGCCTTTACGTGGTCTCACTGGTCCTGTTGTCGCAGTGCTCGTCCGATGGCCGATCTCGCCGGTTCGCACTGGCTTTTACATTTTTGGCTTCACTGCCCGCGGTTGGTTTGCTGCTGATCGGCCCGGATTTACAGAAGGCGCGCCTGCTCTATTTGCCGTCGGTTGGATACTGCTTCTGGGCCGCGGTTTCGACGGAAGCAATTCGAAAACCTTGGGTCCGCTGGTCGATCGCTGCCACGGTGTTGTGCTTCCATATTGCCGCGCTGGAGCACAATCTGAGTATCTGGCGGCACGTCTCCTCGATCGCGAATCGCACCTGTGCAAGCGCGGCCGCACAAACGGCGAATGCAAAAGGAGTAGCGGTCGCCGCACTTCCGGAGAGCATCAACGGAGTCTATTTCTTCGCGAACGGTTTTGCGGAGTGCGTGGAAATGCATTCGCGGCTCCCGGCGAAGTAGTTCAATTATTGGGATGCAATATGCTCCGCACGCGGATAGTGGTGGCACGGACCTCGATACGGGCGGCCTCGCTGTATTTCTGATTGAGCCGCAGCACCGCGGAGTAATCGGCGAGGAGGGCGCCAAGCTGCCGGTCTTCGGGTCCGTATGCGCGTTCGCGGATTGCCGCCGCTTTTTCCAGCAGCGGTTCCGCTTCCGCGAACCGTTTCTGTCGGCAATATACGGTTGCCAGATTTCCATACACGAGACCGGTGTCAGGGTGATCCAGTCCAAGAGTTCCTTCATTGACTGCCCTGGCTCGCAAGAACAGGGCCTCGGCTTCGGAGAACCGGTGACGGTGCGTCGCGAGGGATCCCAGGTTATTCAGATCGGTTCCTGTTTTTGGACTCACGGGTCCCAGTGCCTTCGAATCGATTTCGAGCGCGCGTTGTAGAAGGTGCTCCGCCTGCGAATACTGCTTCCGGCCCTGGTACAGCGAACCCAGGTTGGTCAGGAGAGAGGCCAGATCCGGATGGTCCGGCCCATGATACTTCTCCATCACCGAGATCGACCGCTCGAATAGAGCCTTCGCCGTCTCCCATCTCCCCAGGGCAGCCGCGGCCTGGCCCAGATTGTTCCACGCCGCCGCGGTGGAAGGATGTTCCGTGCCAACTATGCTTTCGAAGAGGCGGGCTGCCTGAGCGTACCACTGCTCCGCTTCCGCGTATTTCAATTGAGTACGATACAGGAGACCCAGGACGTTCGAGGCTTCGGCATATTGAATCGTACTGGAAGCCGAAGCGCTCTCGAGCTTCGACAAGGCGGCCAGCGCCAGCGCTTCCGCTTCCCGGTATTTGCCCTCGGCGAACAGCACGACTGCAAGATCCTTCATCGCCCGCGCGATTTCCGCGGCCGGAGCGGCGTTGCTTTCCTGAATTTTCAACGCACGTCTGCCGAGTTCCTCGGCCTTGGCCAGCTTACCCTGGCTCGTATAGATCTGGACCAGGCCATTCATCGGGCGAACGAGTGACGGGTGTTCGGGACCGAACATGGCCTCGCGCGCAGTGACGGCGGAGAGGAATAGCGGCTCGGCTTCCGCATAGCGGCCCTGCGCTCGATAAGCGGCGGCCTGGTTTGTCGCAAAGGTGGTGAAGGCGGCCGGCTCCTCGCTTAAAGCTCCAAAGGATGCGATCAGGATAGTGCAGAGGCTGGTCATAACAGCCCTATCGTGCAGCGGCGATGGCCGGCAATATCAGTGTGAAGAAGTAAGCTTACGGTTTCGTCTTACGGTAAGAAGCTCAGCCATAAGACGCTCAGCCGCCGAGACCAATGATGCGGAGCAGCGCCTGGAATCGGGGCTCGGCTCGCAGATCGTCGTACGCGGGGTGTACCTTCAGCGCCACCATGGGCGACTGATGGCGACTGACCCCGCGTTCCAGCCACGTGAGGGCAGCGTCTTTTTCACCGAGTCCCAGGTAGGCCAAGGCGAAGCACGTGGAAGGCACCGGCCGGGTGGCCGCGATTTCTTCCAGTTTAAGCAGAAGTTGCCTGGCTTCGGCAACGTTGCCCAGGAGCCCATGCGCCTGTCCCAATGCTCCAAGGATGCTGGGCATATCTCCGACCAAGGTACGGCCCACTTCCAGGAGCTCGATCGCTTTCCGATACATGCCCTTCTGCAGGTATGCGCGGCCCATGGAGGTGTAAGCCTTGTACTGGGACGGATCCATCTCGAGCATTTTTTGGTACAAGGCTATGGCCTCGTCGTATCTGCGGAGGAGGGTATTGAGGAAACCGCGGTTTTCCAGCAGGATCGGCGCAAGAGGATCCAGTTTGATAGCGATCTCCAGATGCTCACTGGCCTCTTCGAACCGGCCCAGCATGGCGAGATGATCGATGGCGTACCAGTGGTGGGCAGGCGCGTAGGCGGGGTTCAGAGCAATAGCACGTTCAAACGCCTCACCCGCTTCCACCCAGGCCCAATCGTACAAAGTCAGGATCAGGCCGAGAGACGCGTGCGCTTCGGCCGAAACCGGATCGAGTTCCAGAGCCTTCTGCGCGGCTGGCCTGGCTCTCTCCATGCAATCGCACCCGTCGGCAAAACCGTAATCGGCAATCAGGGTAAGTGTGTCAGCCAGTCCCGCATAGGCGGCGGCTGAGGTGTTGTCAATCGAGATGGCCTGCTCGAAGCAGACCATACTTCTCTTGAGGCCGATGGCACTTCGCTCGCGCGCATGAAAGCGGCCCTTCAGGCAGAGTTGGTAGACCTCGAGATTTCGCTGGCCGCGCGCGACCGGGCGATCGCCTTCGTCGCTAGAAAATCGCAGCTTAAGCGCGGCAGCGATCGCTGTTGCGATCTCCTCCTGGATCGCAAATACATCGCGCATCTGCCGGTCGTAGGATTCGGACCAGGCGTAGTGGCCGCTGGCGGTCTCGATGAGCTGGGCGGTGATGCGCAGACGCTGTCCGGTTCTGCGGACGCTGCCACGAAGCACGTACGCGACATCCAGGCGCTCCCGGATCGCACCGATATCCTCCTGGCCTTCCCTCAATTGAGCGGCAGAATTCCAGGCCACTACCATCAAACCCTGGATACGCGTAAGGGCGTGGATCAGCTCCTCGCTCAACCCATCGCTGAAATAGTCGCTATCTTTCTCGGGGTCGAGATTGGTAAACGGAAGAACGGCGATCGTACTATCTTCCGCGGCCGCCGCGGCCTGCACGGGAGGCCTGATTTCAGAGCGCAACTGGAAAACGGGCGAATAGCGTCCCTTCGGGAGTTCGATCACCACGGGGTCAAGTTCGCCGGTGCTGTCGTAATACGAGCGAAGCTTGGCCCGGAGACGCCGCGCCTCCACCCGAACAATGGGATCGAGGCGGGGATCGTAGGCGGCCTGGCGATCGAAAACCTCGGTCCCGATGACGATCTCTTTCAGGCGCGATGCATTTCCGTTCAGCGTTTCCTCGACCGCGAAACGCAGGAATCGGGTCATGCGCTGGGAATCGGAAAAAACGCTGCTGCGGAGGATTTTGACGAGCTGATCGCGCACAGCCTGGGCCGGCGCGTTCTCGGCACGTTCCTCGTTGTCCTGCCGTGTCACCTGCCCATTCTCCCCGGTTCTTATTATTATGATTGGCAACGCAAGCGGAGTCATCTTCGTTCCTCGAAAAATAATCGCAGCAATTCCGCGCATTCCACGCTCAGTACTCCCTCTACCACCTCTACACGATGATTCAGTAGTTCGGAATCGGCAATCCGGAACTTGCTGCGTATTCCCCCATAGCGCAGATCTCTGGTGCCGAAGATCACCTTGCGGACGCGGGCGGCCACAAGAGCTCCGGCGCACATCGGGCAGGGCTCCAGGGTGCAATACAGGTCCGCGCCTGTCAAGCGGTAATTTCCGAGGGCCCGCGCGGCTTCCCGAATCGCGACGATTTCCGCGTGGGCGGTCGGGTCTCCGGATGTTACGGATGCGTTGCGGCCACGGCCTACAATGAGGCCGCCGGCTACTACCACAGCCCCCACCGGCACTTCGTCGGCATTAGCTGCCATTCGCGCAAGTTTTAGAGCCTCTCGCATGAAATCTTCGTCCATTGGCGCGCACTCACCGTAAAATGATCTTACTGTGCTGAAACATTTGCCGATGATACTCAAAAACTGCTGGCGGAACCGCCGGCGGACCGTTTTGACCATCCTCAGTATCGGCGTTTCTTTGTGCCTGCTGGGGGTACTTCTGGCGATCTATCACGCGTTCTATTTCTCCGATCCCACGCCGGCCCAGGCGCTTCGGCTGATCACGCGGAACAGCATCTCGCTTGCGCGTCCGATGCCCCAGGCGTATGAGAATAACATCAAGAAGATTCCCGGCGTACGTGAGGTGGCGATCGAGGATTGGTTCGGCGGACAGTATATCGACGACCGGCCGGAACACATGTTCGCGCGCTTCGCCGTAGACGCGGATAAGATCTTCGTGGTCCGCAACGAGATCCAGATACCCGATGATCAAAAAGCGGCTTTTCTGCGCGACCGCGCCGGCTGCATCATCGGAAAGCCGATAGCTGATAAGCAGCATCTGAAACTGGGCGACAAGATCACGCTCAAAGGCGATATTTATGCCGTCGATCTCGAACTTACCGTACGCGGGATCTTCGACGCGGAACACGATGCCGAGGTTCTCTATTTCAGCCGTGACACGCTGGAGCAGAGCATGCCGGAACGCCGGCGCGGCAACGCCGGCATCTTCATCATTCTGGCCAATAGCACCGACGACGTCCCCCGGATCGAGAAAGCGGTCGACGAAGAGTTTCGGAATTCGCCCACGCAAACCAAGACGGAAAGCGAAAGCGCTTTCTCGCTCAGCTTTGTCTCCTTCCTGGGCAACGTGAAGGCCTTTCTGCTGGTGGTATGCGCGGCGGTGATGTTCACGGTGCTGCTGGTTTCCGCAAACACTATCGCGATGTCCGTCCGCGAGCGGGTGCGGGAAGTGGGCGTCATGAAAGTCCTCGGCTTCACGCGAGGCATCATTCTTTCGGTCATTTTGTCCGAGGCAGTAGTCGTATCGCTGATCGGCGGCGTGCTCGGCGTGTTTCTGGCTTCGCTCCTCACGGGCGTAGTCCGCCAGATGCCGGGCGTCGGCCTCGACCAGCTGCGCCACCTGACCCTCACGGTTTCGGTAGCCGCGATCTCCCTTGCGGTTGCCGGACTTATCGGCCTGGTGAGCGCGTTCATCCCGGCGTTCCAGGCATCGCGCATTCCAATTCTCGAAGCGCTCAAGAGCAACGACTGAAATGGCTGTCCCGATCTCTTACAATCTCCGCAACCTGGTGGTCCGGAAGACCACGACCCTGATGGCCGCGCTCGGCATTGGGCTGACTGTGGCCGTACTGCTTGCCATGCTGTCGCTGGTGAACGGATTGAAGACCGCGCTGAAATCCACGGGCAACCCGCTGCAGGTAATCGTGCTGCGCAAAGGTTCCACGGCCGAGCTGACCAGCGTGGTCTCGCGCCAGGATTTCCAGAACATCAAATTCAAACCGGGGATCGCGCGCACGAAAGCGGGCGACCCGATGGCCTCCCTCGAAATGATCACGGTTATCAATCTGGCCAGCGTGGATGCGCCCGACGGTATCAACATTAACTTGCGGGGCATCAGTCCCGTCGGCATCGAGATGCGGTCTCTCAAGCTGGTGACAGGCCGATGGTTTACGCCGGGCCGGCGCGAAATCGTGGTCGGGGAATCCATCTCGAAGCGCTTCCCCGCGGCGCGCATGGGCGGGAAGATCCGCTTCGGGCGCGGCGAGTGGGAGGTGGTCGGCGTCATGTCCGCGGGCCAGAGCGCCGTCAACAGCGAGATTTTCGCCGACCTCAACCAGGTTTCCGCCGATTTCGACCGCGCGGAGTTCTTGAGCTCCGCGCTGCTGCGCGCCACGGATGAAGTTGCGGCCGACGCGCTGGTCAAGAATCTGGCCGCGGATCAGCGCCTTAACATGGTGGCCATGGTCGAGACGACGTATTACGACAAGCAGACGTCGGCGGCGCTCCCGATCCAGTTCCTGGGTACTTTCATTTCCATTATCATGGCGGTTGGCAGCAGTTTCGCCGCGACGAACACTATGTACGCGGCCATCGCACGACGCTCGAAAGAAATCGGCACGTTGCGTGTGCTCGGATTTTCACGAGGCAGCATCCTGTTAAGCTTCTTCGCGGAATCGGTGCTGTTGGCCGGTCTGGGAGGCATCATCGGCTGTTTACTGGTTCTTCCGCTGAATGGTTTCACGACGGGTATTGGAAACTTCACCACGTTCAGCGAAACGTCGTTCAGCCTTCGCGTCAACCCGGAGATTATGCTTGCTGGCGTACTCTTCGCAATGCTGCTCGGGGCGGCCGGCGGCTTCTTCCCCGCGCGGTCGGCAGCGAAGAAGGAGATCCTGGTGGCTTTGCGTCAGGTATAGCACCTCGTCAGGTATAGGTCATGGAAACGGAATTAAAGAGTTTACGCATCGATCGCTCGCAGCGCGCGACCTCGTCGAGCAGTTGGGCGACGCGCTGGATCCTGGGTGGGATTTTCATTTTCGTGCTCCTGGGCATCGCGCGATTCGGCTACAGCAAGCTGAATGCCGCCACCGAGGTGGACGCAGTTCGTGTGCGCTCCGCCGAGGCCGGCTCGGGCAGCGCCGCCGACGTGGTGCTGAACGCCACCGGTTACATCGTGGCGCATCACAAGATCGAGGTAGCGGCCAAGGTGATCGGCCGTGTCCTGTGGATAGGAGTGGAGAAGGGTGATCACGTCAAGCAGGGGCAAGTGCTCGTGCGGTTGGAAGACGACGAGTATCGGGCCCAGGTGCAGCAGGCCAAAGGCAGCCTTTCCAATTTGGAAGCGAAGCTGTCCGAGTTGAAAAACGGATCACGCCCCGAAGAGATCGATGTCACTACCGCCAATCTGGAACAGGCCAATGCGGACCTGGTGAACTACAAGATAAATCTCGATCGGATGAAGGAACTGGTGTCAGCGAAAGTTTCTCCGAAGCAATCGTTGGACGACGCGCAGGCGAAGTACGACGGGCAGGTGGCGCGAGTAAGCTCGCTATTGAAGACGGACAAACTGAGCCGCCTCGGGCCGCGGCACGAGCAGATCGCGGCGATGGCCGGGCAGGTGGAACAGGCCAGGGGCTCGCTCGCCTACGCGGAGACGCAACTCTCTAACACCGTCATCAAGGCGCCCGTGAGCGGCACCATTCTGGAGCGCGCCGTGGAGAAGGGAGAGTTCGTAACAACCAGCTTTGTCGGCGATAAAGGCGCCAAGGGCTATGTAGTTTCTCTCGCCGATCTGAACGATCTGGAGGTGGAACTCGACATCGCGCAAAACGATTTCGCGAAGCTGCATGCGCAGCAGAAGGCGACGGTGACGACGGACGCGTTCCCGGACCGCAAGTACGACGGCATCATCTTCGAGATTTCGCCCGAAGCCAACCGGCAGAAGGCAACGGTGCAGGTGAAGGTGAAAGTCCTCAACCCTGACGACTATCTGCGCCCGGAAATGAACGCGAGCGTCAAGTTTCTGAACGACGCGAAACCGGTAGAGCGGGAGATCAGTTCCGCGCCGCGGCTGGTGATTCCGCCCTCGGCCGTGAAGAACGATGCGGTGTTCGTAGTGCTCGGAGGGAAGGCCGTCGCACGGCCCGTGAAAACCGGACCCACCAACGCCGCGGGCATCGTGATCGAACGGGGGTTGATCGGCGGCGAGGATGTGATTGTAGGGCCGCCGGCGACGCTGAAAAGCGGCGACCGCGTGCATGTGAAGGGAGCCTGAATATGACTTCTGAAGTCGTCATCGAAACCAGTAAATTGACAAAGGAATTCGTCCGCGATGAGTTCCACGTAATCGCGCTGAAGGATGTCGATATCGAGATCCACAAGAGCGAGTTCATTGCCTTGATGGGACCTTCGGGCTCGGGCAAATCGACACTGCTGCATCTCATCGCGGCGATGGATACGCCGAGCGGCGGCGAGATTGCAGTGCTCGGCCAGAACCTGCGCAAGATGAGCGACAAGCAGATCGCGCACTGGCGCAATGAAAACGTCGGTTTTATCTTCCAGAGTTTCAATCTGATCCCGGTCCTCACGGCCATCGAGAATGTGGAACTTCCGCTCAAGCTCACGAACCTGGGCAAGAAGGAGCGACTGGAACATGCGGCTACGGCCCTGAAGCTAGTCGGATTGGGCGACCGCCTCAATCACTTCCCGCGCCAACTCTCAGGCGGCCAGGAGCAGCGGGTCGCGATCGCTCGCGCAATCGTGACAGACCCGGCGCTCATCCTCGCCGACGAGCCGACCGGAAACCTGGACGCCGCCTCGGCCGACGAAGTGCTTACCATGCTCCGCCGTCTGAACCAGGAGTTCGGAAAAACGATCGTCATGGTGACGCACGATCCTCATGCGGCCAGGTTCGCCACCAAATCGCGCCATCTGGAAAAGGGCGAATTGCTGGCGGAGGATGCCGTCGCTGCGCTGTAATAGCAGGGAATGGCTGAACTAGAGATCCACCACGAAGTCGAAGTCGAGCGCGATTCCTTCGGCCAGAAGATCGGAATTCTTGCATCATTCCTGGCCGTGATGCTGGCAATAGTCACCATCGTGTCGCACCGTGCGCACACCAAGGGCGTGCTCGTGAAAGCGGATGCGAACGATAAGTGGGCATACTACCAATCCAAGCGCATCAAGTTGCACAACATCGAGCTTGGCGAAGATCTGTTGAGCGTTCTCGGTCCGAACAA
>JAOAPQ010000891.1 GCA_025462965.1 Bryobacterales bacterium | reverse complement strand
TCCCAGCGGAGGCAAGGGTGCGTGGTGAGACGCGAAATCCACGCGCGCCAGGAGCGCGTTCAATTCCTCCCGGTCCACGAAGCGCTCGATGCCGGCCTCAATCGCCTTCCCGGCGAGCAGGCCCGCGGCCGCGTCAGCTTCGGGTGCGCCGCCGCGTGTCTCCTGAATCGTCAGGTTGTCATACTGCAGCGCACTGACGCTTTCCACGCGTTCCGCAGGGCGGTTCCACTCGACGCCGTTCTTTTCGGCGATCCGCTCCGGGAAGAGATCGATGAGCCACTCCGGTTCGATCCGGCAAGCCAGCCTGATGAGAGGCAGGGCCCGGTCACTACGATCTTCGATGTCGAGGGCTGCAATGAACTCGGCGGGCGGATCGTCAAGGCTGGCAGAACCACCGTTCGCAAGCAGGGCGGTCCCGCCAGGCCTGGCCTTCGCGACGCGATCGGGAAATGCGGCAAGCACTGACATTGCGGCGGCATGGTCATCACTCTTCAACTGGCGTGGGAAGCGAGCTATGCGCCGCAGTTGGTCATAGGTGGCCTTCATGCGCGGGGTCCAATCCCGATCCAACGCTTGCAGCAGATCCACCGACCCGGCCCGCTCGCCGCTGCTGAGCAGCGCCGCCACCGCGCAGCCAGCATCGCCCACGCCGCGTTTCCCTGCTTCCAGAACCAGCCGTGCGAGGCGCGGGTGCAGAGGCAAGCGTGCCATGTTCACGGCTTCTTTACCTCTAGCCTGAAGACGGTCCAGCAGCACCTCAGCCGCGTTCACGGCGGCTTCGGGCGGCGCGTCCAGCCATTCCAGTTCGCGCGTTTCGCGGACCCCCATGGATTTGAGTTGCAGGCAAACCTGAGAGAGCTCACGGCGTGTGATCTCGGGCCGGTCGTGTTCGGCGCGGCGATGGTAATCCTCGGCGGTGTAGAGCCGGAACACCTTGCCGGGGCCGGTACGGCCCGCTCGTCCGGCGCGCTGTTTGGCGGATGCTTTGCTGATTCGGGCGACTTCCAGCGTGGGCAGGCCTGTCCAGGGTGAGTCGCTGGCGATCCGTGCGAGACCGCTATCGATTACGCACGCGACGCCTTCAATCGTAATGGAGCTTTCGGCGACATTAGTGGCAAGAACCATCTTCCGTTGTGTGGAAGGGAGCACGGCGCGATCCTGCTCGGCTGGCGACAGATCTCCATGCAGCGGGAGGATTGCGAGTTGCGAGAGGCCTGCGCAGGTCCTGGCTGCGCGGCGAATCTCGGCGGCGCCCGGAAGAAACACCAGGATATCGCCCTGTTTCTGCTCCTTGAGCGCACGCTCGGCGGCGTGGAGGACCTGTTCTTCCAGGGGCGCGGGCGAGTACGGCAGATGAGTGATCTCGAGCGGGAACAGCCGGCCTTCGCTTCGCAAAGTTGGGCAATCGCCCAGGAAGCGTGCGACGGGCACGGCTTCCAGAGTGGCCGACATCACGACCAGCCGTAGATCCGGACGCCGGGTTTTCTGCAATTGCCGGAGCAGCGATAACGCCAGATCGGTATCCAGATGACGTTCATGGAATTCGTCCAGCACGACCGTTCCGACGCCGCGCAGTTCCGGGTCGCTCAGTAAGCGGCGGGTAAGGACACCCTCGGTCATGAAGCGCAATTTTGTTCGCGGACCGGCGACGTCTTCGAAACGTACTTGGTATCCGACCGTCTCACCCACGCGCTCGTCCAGTTCCGCGGCAACGCGCCGCGCGGCCATGCGAGCCGCTATCCGGCGCGGTTCGAGTACCAGGACTTCACCGCCGAGAGCCAGCAGGGCCGGCGGCACACGCGTGGTCTTGCCCGCTCCGGCGGCGGCTTCAATCACGATGTTCGGCGACGCACGGAGGGCATTCAGGATGGCTGGTAGCAGATTGTCGATGGGAAGGGACAGCAATGGCCATTCTAGATCGGTGCCCGCGTTTCCGCCCTGCGATACCCTAAATCCGATGACCCGACTCGAGGAACTCCGCAAGCGCCACGAAGCCGCCGAACAGGGTGGCGGCCCGGCGCGGCGTGAACGCCAGCATAGAGAGGGAAAGCTCTCGGCGCGGGAACGCGTCGACCTGCTCCTCGATGAGGGCACTTTCGAAGAGCTCGATAAGCTGGTCACGCATCGCTCCCGCGAGTTTGGGCTTGCGGAGCAGGTTGTCCCCGGCGACGGCCTCGTTACCGGCTATGGACAAATTGAAGGACGGCTCGCCTACGTTTTCGCGCAGGATTTCACGGTATTCGGCGGTTCGCTTTCCGAAACTAACGCGCAGAAAATTTGTAAGGTCATGGATCTGGCAATGAAGACCGGAGCGCCCATCATCGGCCTGAACGATTCCGGCGGCGCGCGGATTCAGGAAGGCGTCGTGTCGCTTGCCGGATACGCAGATATCTTTCTCCGGAACACACTCGCGAGCGGGGTGGTCCCGCAGATCTCCGCCGTTATGGGGCCCTGCGCGGGCGGTGCGGTGTATTCGCCGGCCATCACGGATTTCGTTTTCATGGTGGATCAAACCAGCTACATGTTCGTCACCGGGCCGGACGTCTTGAAGACGGTGACGCATGAGGACGTTACGAAAGAGGAACTGGGCGGGGCGATGACGCACAACTCGGTGAGCGGCGTGGGACATTTCATGGCCGCGAACGATACCGAGTGCGTCCAGATGATCCGCGAGTTGTTGAGCTTCCTGCCGCAGAATAACCAGGACGATGCGCCGCGGCGGCCGACCACCGACCCGGTCGATCGCGCGGATCCCGAACTGGATACGCTCGTTCCTGCCGAACCTAACGTTCCCTACGACATGAAGGACCTGATTCGCCGCGTGGTGGACGATGGATACTTCTTCGAAGTTCACGAGCGTTTTGCGATGAACATCGTGACGTGTTTCGCGCGCATGGACGGACGTACGGTGGGGATCGTGGCGAACCAGCCCGCGCATCTGGCCGGATGCCTCGACATCGATTCGTCGGTAAAGGGCGCGCGTTTTGTGCGGTTCTGCGACGCGTTCAACATCCCGATTCTGACATTCGAGGATGTGCCTGGTTTTCTGCCGGGGACCGGGCAGGAGTTCGGCGGGATTATCCGCCACGGCGCGAAGCTGCTTTATGCGTTCGCGGAGGCGACCGTTCCGAAGATTACGGTGATTGTACGCAAAGCATATGGCGGTGCCTATTGCGTGATGGGTTCGAAGCATCTGCGGACAGATGTGAACCTTGGGTATCCAACGGCTGAGATCGCGGTGATGGGAGCGGAGGGCGCGGTAAATATCGTCTACCGGAGGGAGTTGGTGCAATCGGGCGACGATCCGGAGGTGCGTAAGGCGAAGATTGAGGAGTTCCGCACCAGATTCGCGAATCCATTTATTGCCGCGGAGCGCGGATATCTGGACGATATCATCGAGCCGCGCGAGACGCGCTGGCGGGTTATCAAGGCGCTACGGATGCTGGAGAACAAGGTGGATACCATGCCGAAGAAGAAGCACGGGAATATTCCGCTGTAGAAGTCACCACCCATGCCGATCAGAACTGTTTTACTCATGATTTGCGCGACGCTGGCGGCTGCGGACGACCAACCGGCTGTCACCAGCGCAACGAGCGCTGAACACTACACCTGGGGCAACTGCTGCGACGGCTGGTACCTGGTGAAGACGCCCGAACTCAACATCATTCAGGAACGCATGCCGCCTGGCACGTCGGAGACGCTTCACAAGCACCAGAAGGCGCGGCAATTCTTTTTTGTGCTATCCGGCGAAGCTAGTATCGAGCGCGAGGGCAAGCTCTCGATTGTTCACGCGGGCGAAGGTCTCGAAGT
>JAOAPQ010000879.1 GCA_025462965.1 Bryobacterales bacterium | reverse complement strand
TGCTTCCCGGCGCTATCGACGTTGCCGCGCCCGATTCCTCCGAAGGCGATGTGGGTGCGGGCTATCTGTGGGACGACGCCCTCCGCAGCGGCCTCACCGTTCGCAACTACGGGTTTTTTCTCGACCTCGTCCGCTACCAGCTGCCCGCGCCCTTCACTCAGCTCAATATCGCGGCGCCCGTGAATCCGTTCGCGGCCGGCGTCGTGCAAGCCTATCCTGCGAAGAGTTCCCTGATCCCGCTTACGGATCCGTACTTCCGGGGCTTCGACAACGCCTATCCGGATCTGTACCGCTACCAGGAATGGGCGCGCGAGTTCGATCAGTACGCCGCCAACGGCAATCTGCCGTCTCTGTCGCTCGTCCGGCTCATGCACGACCACACAGGCAACTTCGATACCGCCACCTTCGGCGTGAATACCCCGGAGGGGCAAATCGCCGATAACGATTATTCGGTCGGCCTGTTGCTCGAACATCTCGCGAAGAGCCCGTATGCCGCCAACACACTCGTATTCGTAATCGAAGATGACGCGCAAGATGGACCTGACCACGTCGATGCCCACCGCAGCATCGCCTTCATCGCGGGACCCTACGTGAAACAAGGCGCGGTCGTTTCGACGCGCTACAACACGGTCAACTTCATCCGCACGATTAAGGATGTGCTCGGCATTCCCTTTTACAGCATCAACGATGGCACCGCCGAACCGATGGCCGACGTGTTCGATCTCAGTCAAGCAAAGTGGACGTACACATCCAAAGTCCCGTCGATTCTGCGGACGTCGACGACGCTTCCCCTGCCGACGGCGACCGCCCAAAACAGCCTTCCCGCGACAAAGCGGAATCTGCTCGCATCGAAACCTCGCCACAGCGCGCAGTGGTGGGCCAGGAAGATGTCGGGCCAGAACTTCGATAAGGAAGACGATCTCGACACGGTCAACTACAACCGCGTCCTCTGGGAAGGGATGAAAGGCAAACGCGTCCCGTACCCCGCCATCCGTGACGGCAAAGACCTGAGCCAGAATCGCGAAGCGCTCCTGAACGGCTCCCGGTAGCTCCGAATACCGCGATTTCCGTCGGCGTGACCGCCCAGCTCGAGTTTCCGGCTGCTGAGCCAAATTGAGCAAGCTCCCAGTGAGCTAATTATTCCTCTTTTTGCGCTTATTGAAGTAGGATGCCATATACTCACACCGAACAAGGAAATCCCGTGGTTGCGTCTATGGTTCCGCCCGGAATTGATATCGAGAGCTATCGTCCGAAATTGCGCTACAAGGTTCGCACGCACGTCGGTCTCGGTTCGAATGATGTCGAGGATCTCGTACAGGAGACCATTTTCCGGTTTCTGAGGGCAATGGAAAGCGGAAGGCTTCGCAATCCGGATATGGCCAGCGCCTTCCTATACGGCATTTGCAAGAACGTAATATTCGAATACCACAAGAATGCGAGACGGGAAGAGCCGCTGCAGGAAGACCATCCCGAGCCGCGGAACCCGGGCCTGACGGACGTCGAAAAAATGGAACTGAGGGAATCGACCAAGGCGCTTATGCGTGAACTCCCGCCGCGCGACCGGTCGCTGCTGTGCGCCTGCTACCTGGAAGAAAGAGAGCGCGAAGATGTGCTTGCGGTTACGGGTATGAATGCGGCGCAATTGCGTGTAGTTTTGTGCCGGGCAAGGAAGCGATTTCGGGATCTGTACACACAGTCGGGTTGGCGATCCGGCGCGTCGGTTGCAGGCACGGCCTAGCGATTTGCCCTACTTCTTCGAAAGTTCGAAGTGGCTCAAAGTCTGCGTGTATCGCGAAAGGCCTTTGTATAGCGCTTCGGCCAGTTTTTGCCGATAATCCGCCCTCATCAGGTTGTTCTCTTCCCGCGGGTTGCTGAGAAACCCGATTTCCGCGAGGATGGACGGCATCTGCGCGCCAATCAACACCAGGAACGGAGCTTTCCGGATACCGCGATCCTTGGCCGTGGGGCTGTAGCGGGATTCGAGGGTTTGCAGAGCACCTTGGACGTCTGAAGCGAACTCCCGGGATTCCTCGATCTTGTCGTGCTTGGCGATGCTGCTCACCAGGTCGCTCAGGTCCGCGATCGTGTTCTGTGAACTGGCGTTCTCGCGCGCGGCCACATCGAGAGCTTCCGGCGAGGTCGTGAAATTCAGGTAATAGGTCTCGATGCCCGAGACACGCGGCACCGGAGACGAATTCGCGTGAATGGATAGAAACAGATCCGCCTTCTTCTGGTTCGCCATGGCGGTGCGATCCGTGAGCGGAATGAACGTATCGTCCGAACGCGTGAAAATCACTTCGCTGCCCAAACGCTGCTCGATCAACTTGCCGAGCCGCAGCGCGACATCCAGGACGAGATCTTTTTCGAGCAGACCTTTCGGCCCAGTAGTCCCCTGATCGTGCCCGCCGTGGCCCGGATCGATGACCACGCGATTGATCTTGAGTCCGAGCGCGCGCGTGAGCGAGCGGCTGCCATCGGCGGAGAGCCGGCGGGCCGGGTTCGCCGCAGCCGGTTCCATCGCCGCAACCGATGGCGGCACGGATGGAGCGGGCTTGGCCAGCAAAGCCGGCGGCGTGCTCATCTCGGGAGTCGGAACCGGAGAAGAAGCGACGTCCGGCCCCCGCGGAATCAGGGCGGGAAGCTTCGCGGTGGATAGCTTAACGGGACCAGGATCGAACGAGGGTGGATTCGGCGCGCCGACCTCAGGCAAGGATTGCGTGATGACGGACGGGGCAGGAGGCGCGGCGGCAGGGCGAAGCTCGATGATGAGGCGATCGGGACTGCCGAGCTGCGAAGCTGTGTAATCGACGGAGTTTTCCAGGTCGAACACCACGCGCGTCACACCGGGAATGGTTTGCGCGATTCGGATACGCTTCAGAAGCTTATCGTTCACCGGCTTGACGGCGATACGCTTGGTGCGCGGTATCGCGCCCACGATATCGAAGAACAGCCGGTCGGGATTCGGAATATGGTCGGACCGGTAGGTGAATTCCCCGTTCGTCTCGATGGCGACCCGGGTAACGCCTTTGAGCGACCAGAACCGGACGTCGACTACCTGTAAAGGTTGAGTTGCAGATTGTGCGGAGAGGCAGGCGGCGAAAATCGTAGCCCCGAGGATCAGCCGCCGCTTCATGTCTATTGTGTCTTGTAGTATACCCTGCCGTCCGCAGCGACCACCGATTGGATGGGGTGGTATTCCTGCGCGTTAACGGGTGTCGAAGGATGCTGTTCCTGTGGCGCGGCCACCTTGGCCTTCCGCTCCGCGTATTGCCGGGCGGCTTTCAAATTCCTACCCACCTGATAGACGTAGTTAATCGTTTCCGCGTAGGGGGGAATTCCGCCGTATTTGGCCACAGCGCCTTCACCGGCGTTATAGGCTGCGATCACCTTTTTGTAATCGTTCTGATACAAATCGATCAGGAACTTGAGATATTTCACGCCGCCCTCAATATTTTGCTCGGCGTTAAAGGTATTGGAAACTCCGAAGCGGCGGGCAGTGGAGGGAATTAATTGCATCAGACCCTGCGCGCCCTTCGGGGAAAGGGCGAGCGGATTGTAATTACTTTCCGCCTTGATGACCGAATGCACCAGCGACGGCTCCACGTTATTTCGCTGCGCGATGGCGTCGATCATCTCGGTCAACGATCCGGAAGCGAATGCCTGCGATGCGGCGGGAAGCGGTTCGGCGGCAGGGGGCGCAGGCGGGGCGGGAGCAGGAGCGATAACTTTGGGGGCGACTACAACGCTACGAACCAGGCGCCCGGTGTGGGCATCGGCCCTGACTACCAGGGTGGTTCGGGAAACAATGGTTTCCGAGCGTAATCCGGTGGAACAAACCGCAAGACATAGTCCCACATAGACATGCGCCCGGCGAATGTTCACGTTTCTCAATGCTATCATGATCACTTGAATAGGGGTGTGGGAATCGACTGGGCGGGATTTGTTCTGACCGGCGGGAAAAGCACCCGCATGGGACAAAACAAAGCCTTCCTGAGTTACTCCGGCCGTACTTTGCTGGAACGCATTTCCGAGGCCGTGGCCGCCGCTGCAGGCTCCGCGACCCTGGTCGGGGATCCCGGCATTTACGGCCAATTCGGCCTTCCAGTACTTCGCGACCGCTTTCCGGAATCCGGGCCGCTCGCTGGAATAGAAGCCGCGCTGGGCAGCACGACCGCGGAGTGGAATCTGATTGTCGCGGTCGATATGCCCGGAGTGAGCGCCGAGTTCCTGTCGGCCCTGTGCCAGGCCGCCGGGGAAACGGATTGCCTCGTCCCAACCACTCTGGATGGGCGGAAACATCCGCTGTGCGCGGGCTACCACCGCCGCTGTCTGGAGCCGGTTCGCGCGGCGCTCCTGCGCGGTGAACGCAAAGTCACGGCAGTCGTCGAGAGCCTCAATGTCCGGTATTGGCCGGCGGACGAGTTGTCGCTGATTCAAAATGTGAATACTCCGCTCGATTGGAGCAAATTCCTCGAGTCGCAGCCTGCATGACCGACGAGTATCCGCATTACCTGGAATTTCGGCACATCTACAAGACGTTCGACAAGCCCGTTTTAGTCGATGCCAATTTTTTCGTGGACGGGGGCGAAACGGTAGCCATCATCGGGCGCAGCGGCGTGGGCAAATCGGTAACGCTCGGCCACATGATGGGCTTCCTGAAACCGGACAAGGGGCGTGTAATCGTCGCCCACGAGGACGTCACCGATTTCACGGAGGAAGAATGGAGGCGGGTTCGCAAGAAGGTCACGATGGTCTTTCAATCGGGCGCGCTGTTCGATTCGCTGACGGTCAAGGAAAATGTCCTGTTTTCGCTCGAACTCCGTGAGGACTATGACGAGCAGAACAAGGAAGACGTGGTGGAAGGGCTCCTGAAGATGGTGGACATCTGGGATGCCAGAGACGCTTATCCCGCGGATCTCTCGACAGGCTACCGGCGCGCGGTCGCGATCGCACGCGCCATCGCCGCGCAGCCGCAGTGTATTCTTTACGACGAACCGACGACCATGGTGGATCCGATCATGTCCGACCACCTGGCCCGCATGATGCTTCGGCTAAAGGAGCAATTGAAGCTGACCAGCGTGGTGGTGACGCATGATCTCGACCTGATGCGCCGCCTGGCCGATAAGGTGGTGTTCCTGTTCAAAGGTCACGTCATCTTTTTCGGGCCGACGGGCGACCTGGAGAAATCGGACAACCCGGATATCCAGGAATTCCTGACAATGGATCGCGTCATTCGGCCAGGGGACCAAACGCTGCTAGCCTGGAAGCCGGAGTTGACCGCCGAATGAACGAAACCAAAATCAGAGCTCTTTTCATCGATCTCGGCGGCGTCATGCTGACCAATGGCTGGGATTCGGACACGCGCAGAGCGGCTGCGGAAAAGTTCGACCTGGACCTGGCCGAAATGGACAGCCGGCACCGGATGACGTTCGATACGTACGAGATCGGCAAGCTCAGTCTGACGGAGTATCTCTCGCGCACAGTTTTCTACAAGGCGCGCCCGTTCACTCCGGCGGAGTTCACGGAGTGGGTTTTCGCGCAATCGAGGACGTATCCGGAGATGATCGAGATGGTGCGGGATCTGAAAGCACGGTACAACCTGAAGGTCTTCGTCGTGAGCAATGAAGGGCGGGAATTGACCGAATTCCGGATCAGGAAGTTTGCGCTCAGCGAGTTTGTGGACTGCTTCGTTTCCTCCTGCTTCGTTCATTTGCGCAAGCCCGATAACGACGTCTACCGCTTGGCGCTCGACCTGGCGCACGTACCGCCCGAATCTGTAGCGTATCTGGAAGATCGCGAACTATTCGTCGAAGTGGCGTCGCGCTTCGGCATCCGCGCGATTCTGCACCGCGATCACGCTTCCACGAGGTCCGCGCTGGCCCAACTTGGGCTGCGATGAACGCCACGCTCGCGGCGGTAATCCAGTTTTCGCTGGTATCGTTCAGCTCGATCTTCTTCCTGGTGGACCCATTCGCCGCGATTCCGCCGTTTCTGGTGATGACCGACGGCTCAAGTCAGGCTCAACGCCGGCGGATAGCGAAACGCGCTGCATTGACGTGCTTCGCCGTGCTGTGCATATTTGCGCTCGCCGGCGGCCTGATATTCAAGCTCTTCGGGATTACGCTGCCGGCGCTCAAGATAGCGGGCGGCTTCCTGCTGTTTCTGATTGGAATCGACATGCTGAAGGCTCGCCAATCGAGCACAAAGCATACGCCGGGAGAGACGGAAGAGGCTCTCGAAAGGGAAGATGTCGGGATTATCCCGATGGGAATTCCGCTGCTCGCGGGGCCGGGCGCCATTTCGAACGTGATGGTATTGATGGGGCAATCGACGCGATGGTGGGAGGCTGTTCCGGTGTTCATCGCGATTGCGGTGACGTCGCTCGCGGCGTACCTGATCCTCGCGGGCGCGGACCGTATCAGCCGGCTGCTGGGCGAAACCGGCATCCATCTGCTGATGCGCATGATGGGGCTGCTGCTGACCGCGATTGCGGTACAGTTCGTGATCAATGGGTTGGTGGATCTGGGCGTGATCCACCGGTAGTCGCTTCCGGTAGAGATGCGCGGGCGGAGCGAGGACCCTCCGCCCGCGCCGAGATGACTACGGGTGAATCTGTAGGAAGTTCAGTCCGTCCGGTAACGTGGCCGGGTTCTGGGGTGCGGCCGGGCTCTGGAACAACGTCTGCCCCGCGAACGAGCCCGTGAAGTATTGGTTCGGGTCCGGAATCGTAGTGCCGCCCGAGGCGAAGAAATCGGCAACCTGCTTCTGAGCCGCTACACCGATCGCCGTCGCGAGAGGTGGGGTGAGCGGGTTGAACAGGATCGGGTTGGTCAGGAACCGATGTGGGTAAATGGGATAGGGCACTCCCGGCTGAGTAAGGCCGAGCAACCGCATATCGATCGCTGCCGCGAGATCCGTGCGGAGCAGCCAGGTCGCCGCCTGGAGGCCGCCGGCCCGGACCAGGGCGGACTCGATCGGATTCGGCACTTCCAGATCGCCCAGCCCGAACTGCACGAGTATCGGCTTCGCGGGAACGCCGGGCAGCGGAGCGGTCTTCAGGTGCCCGGCGTAACTTAACGGATCACCGAGCATTCCGAGCCAGTCCGCCTCCTCAAACGCGGCCTGGATGGCAAGAGCGCCGAACACGTTGTCCGTGATCGCCTGCTCGCGATAGACATACTCGTCATTGAAGCTGTCGTGGAAATAGGCCTGAGACGGCGCGCACGGCGGCGGGTTCAACGGCCCACACACGTTCAACATAGAAGGCGCGGCGTGATAAGCCGCCAGATAGACGGCTCCAATCGCTCGCGCGATCGGGCTCAGGCGCGCAGTGTCCGTTTGTGTGCCCCCGCCGCTGTTCAGAGTGCCGGCCGAAACATTCGGCTCCACGCTCTCGAAAAGAGTTCCATACAGCGACCCGAAGGACTGGCCGACGTAGTAAATACGGGACGGGTTCAGGTTCAGTCCGAGCCCTTGCGTGTCCCGAATGGTACGCACCAGCGCGAACAGGTCGGCTGCCGTCTGGCGCGAGCAGTCGCGCGTGGCCACGGCGTTTGGCACAATGCAGCCGTCCTGCGACCCTATGGGCTTAGTCGGTGAAAACTGGATCCCGCGGCCGGGAGTGGCCACGGTGAAAGTGCCGCCGCTGGTCGCAATCTGCGTCGTGCTCAAAGGACCGAAGCCGTGGCCCGTGATCTCGATCGCGATCGTTGCGAAGCCCTTCTGGGCCCACGTGGAAGCGGCATAGGTCGGAGCCCCGAACTGGCTGTCGCCGATCCCGTGCCCATAGATAATGACGGGGAATCCGCCGGGCGGGACGGAACTCGCGGGTGGCAGAAACACGTGAAAAGAGACGGGGATTACCGCACTGGGAGGTGCAATTGGAAGGCTCGTAGGCGTAGTGGTGATGGTGCCGGCCTGCGGCCCGGCGAGATTCAGATAGATCGGAGAAAGATAGAGGCCGAACGAGATGCGTTCCACCCCCGCCAGCACGTTCACGGGAAGCGTTTGATTATAGTTGACGCCGGCGACGCCCGTTTGCGGCATCCAGGTGATGGACTGGACGGAAGCCAGGTTGAAGGTGGAGACGAGACCGGCCGGCAGCACAGGGTCGGGAATCGCGCCCGAGTTGATTTGCGCGCGCGCCTGCTGCAGCCAATCGGTGGCGCTCAAGGTCGTGAACAGAGACGCCGATACAACATTGCCCAGATCATTGCCGCTATTGCGATTGAGTTGATCAAAGGCCTGCGAGAGCGCATCGCAGTATCCTGAGCCGCCTTTCTTCACGCAATCGCTGAAGTTTTTGTCGGCCTTCAACCTCTTGCCATCGGCATCGGTCACGTCAGAGGTGATGGCAAGCATATACCGGGTCTGCTGATCGAGAACCTGATCCGGTTTGGCATAGGCGCAATTACCGACCGGGTCGAAAACCACCTGGTTGATTCCGATCGGGGACGCAACACGATCCACCGCCGTAAAGCTGATGCCCGTACGCAGAGTGGTTACGTCTACCGGACCCGAGAAACACACCGTGATTCGCGGGTTCACGCTAAACCCATCCAACTGATTCAACAGCTGTGTGTTGGAACATTCAATGGACGTCGAAAGCGACGTGCAACCTGCGGGAAGCGGCAGGTTCACCTGCAATCCGGTCTTCTGGGTTGAGGTTTGAATGGTTAAAGCGTTCGACGGAAACGGTCCAACCGAAGATGACGTCGGTTGAAACAGAACTGTAGTGTTCCCGCACCACAATGGAAGCGGAAAAAAGAGAAGGAAAGACCACTGAAATCTCATGATATACGATTGAGTATTTACGATCTGTTTATCAAATGATATGGAAGAATCAACCAGATTGGATAAATCCGCACTGTTCTCAAAAGGTTTATCCAGCGGTATTGATTGTCGTAATCCGGCGCGAATTCTTCGGACAGCACGGC
>JAOAPQ010000855.1 GCA_025462965.1 Bryobacterales bacterium | reverse complement strand
GCAGCGTCCTTATGGTCCAGGTGGTTACCATGCGTTGACCGTTCCACATGGTGCGCGTCTCGCGCTCCCCCGCCTGGATCTTGCTCGTCTCGTAGTGTGCGTCGGATTTAACTTCTCCGCTCGGTACTGCGAATCCGGTCAGGAAGACTGGTAGCTTAGGCGTCCCTTCTTCCTTGAACTTAGTCGTCCATTTGAGCACCGGGTCTTTGTGATCGATGACCTGCGTCATAGCCGGCGGAGTGAATGGGCCTTCCGTCCGGTCGGCGTCCAGCGTCCATGTGCCGGAGAAGTCAGGCTTCTCCTGCTCTGCCCTCGCCGCCAGTGTCGCGCCGAAAAGCCCGTAGGTGAACTGCCGCCGTGTAGTCATCTCAGGGAACTAGTTTAACTCTCGGGTATTCTGAATATGGAAACCATGCCGCTCGTTCCGGATTACATCGCCGCGCTGCATCCGTACCAGCCAGGTCGCAGCGCGGAGGAAGTCGCCCGGCAATATGGTCTCTCGCGCGTCATTAAACTGGCGTCGAACGAGAATCCGCTTGGGCCTTCTCCCCAGTCCGTAGAGGCGGTCCGGCAGGCGGCCGCGAGCCTCAACATCTACTGCGATGGCGGCCACTCTCTGCGCCACGTTCTCGCTCGCGAGTACGATGTCAAAGTCGAAAACGTCATAGCCGGCAGCGGCTCCGAAGCGATCATCTCGAACATCATCCGCACGTTCCTGTGCGACGAAGACGAGGTTTTGACAACCGAAGCCGCATTCGGCGGCTTCCAGGTCCTGGCCCGGTCGCGCGGCGTGCGTTACCGGACAGTGCCATACGACCAGTGGCGCTACGATCTCCCGGGACTTGCCCAGGCGATTACGGACAACACCAAGATCATCTACCTGGCCAATCCGAACAATCCGACCGGCACCTTCTTCAGCAAGCAGGAGTTCGACGCGTTTTACCGGCACGTCCCCGAGCGCGTTCTCATCATTCTCGACGAAGCGTATTTCGAGTATGCGAAGGACAATCCGCGCTACCCGGATTCCATGAACTACCGGTACGACAATGTAATCACTCTCCGCACCTTCTCGAAGGTCTACGGGCTGGCGGGCGCGCGTATCGGTTATGGTTTCGCACACGAAGAGCTGATCGCGAACCTTCTGAAGGTCAAGCTACCCTTCGAACCCAGCACTCCGGCCCAGGCTGCCGGCATCGCCGCGCTCGAGGATCGTGCGTTCCTGCACCGCTCCCTCGAATCGAACGTGAGGGGCATGTGCGCCCTGACGCGAATTCTCAAGAACCTCGATATCGAATACGTTCCTTCGCAGGCGAATTTCGTCATGACCGTTTGGCCCTCGGCCGAACAGGCTGCAGCTACCGTCGAAGGCCTGCTTTCGCAAGGCATCATCGTTCGTCCGCTCGCCGCCTGGGGATTGCCGCGGTGCGTCCGAATCAGCGTTGGCACGGAGGAAGAAATTGAGGCCTTGGAGCCTGCGCTCGCGGCCCTCCATGCAACACCTTTGTAACAACTCCGTCTTATACTGAATTTTTAGGAGCAGAATTGGAAAAAAACGGCCGCAAGGGTTCGGCCACGCTGGAACCCACTGAACGCTGGACCCTTCACGACGCCGACGAGCTCTTCGATGTCCCACGCTGGGGCAAAGGGTATTTCTCGATCAGCGAGCAGGGCCACGTCCTTGTCCATCCGGATAAGGACCCCGCCCGTTCGCTCGATCTCAAGAAATTAGTCGATACGCTAATCCTTCGCGGTATTTCGCTCCCGATCCTGATTCGATTTACCGAAATTCTGAAGCACCGCCTCGGCGAAATTCACGGCGCATTTGAGACTGCGATGGCCGAGCACAAATACCAGGGTAAGTACTGCTGCGTTTATCCGATCAAAGTCAATCAGCAGCGCCAGGTCGTTGAAGAAGTTCTCGAATTCGGACGCCCGTATCAGTTTGGACTCGAAGCGGGATCGAAACCCGAACTGCTCGCCGTGATGGCGGTCGCGGGCAACGATACCCCGATCATCTGCAACGGCTTCAAGGACGACGAGTACATCGAAATGGCGATGCTCGCGCAAAAGATCGGCCGCCAGATTATCCCAGTCGTCGAGAAGTACACCGAACTGCAGATGATCCTCCAGTACGCCGAGCGCGTTGGTGTCCGTCCGGTCATCGGCATGCGCGTGAAGCTGGCCAGCCGCGGCTCGGGGCGCTGGAAATCATCGGGCGGCTTCCGCTCGAAGTTCGGCCTGACTACAAGCGAGCTCATGCTGGCTCTTCAGGAAATGAAGACGCGCGGCATGGAAGACTGCCTGCAGCTTCTACACTTCCATCTGGGCAGCCAGATCACCAATATCCGGCAGGTGAAAGGCGCGGTCAACGAAGCGGCGAGGCTCTACGCGGAACTCAGCCGGGCCGGCGCCGGACTTCGCTACATGGACGTGGGCGGCGGGCTTGGCATCGATTACGACGGCTCCCAAACCGATTTCGAATCCAGCGTGAACTACACGCTCCAGGAATACGCGAACGACGTTGTCTATCACATCCAGAACGTGTGCGACGAGGCGGGCGTGCCGCACCCCACCATCGTGACGGAAAGCGGCCGGGCCATCGCCGCTTACCACAGCGTGCTCGTTTTCAATGTCCTCGGCGTCTCGGGCCTGGGCGATGAAGAAGCCAACCTGGAGCTCCCGCCCGAACCGGAACAGCCTCTGATCGATCTGCAGGAGACTTATCGTTCCGTCTCTTCGCGCAATCTTCTGGAGACATATCACGACGCGCAGCAGGCGCTCGATCAGGCGCTGAACCTGTTCAGCCTCGGCTATCTTTCGCTCGAACAGCGCTGCCTGGCCGAGAATCTCCACTGGACCATCTGCCGCAAAGTGCTGAAGCTCGCCAAAGACCTGGACTACATGCCGGAAGAGCTGGAGCCGCTCGAAGCGTCGCTCTCCGACACATACTTCTGCAACTTCTCGCTCTTCCAGAGCATGCCGGATAGCTGGGCAATCAAGCAGCTTTTTCCGATCATGCCAATCCACCGCCTGAATGAGCGGCCCACCCATCCCGCCGTGCTCGGCGACATAACCTGCGATTCCGACGGCAAGGTGGATCAGTTCATCGACCGGCGCGACGTGAAGCGCACGCTGCCTCTCCACAAGTTCAATGGAGACAACTACTACCTGGGCGCTTTTCTGGTGGGCGCCTACCAGGAGATCCTGGGCGATATGCACAACCTGTTCGGCGATACCAACGCCGTACATGTGCGTCTGGACTCGACCGGCGAGCCGGTGCTCGAGGCACTGATCAAGGGCGACACGGTTCGAGAGGTTCTGAACTATGTACAGTTCAAAGCCGATTCACTGGTCGCGCAACTCCGTAAGGACGTTGAAACGGCTGTCCGCGAAGGCCGCATCAACTACGAGGAGTCCGGCCGATTGCTCCGCTTCTACGAAGACGGGTTGCACGGGTATACCTACCTCGAAGACCCGCACCAGGTTTAGCGAGCGGCCTTCTTAAGGATGCGGACCTTTACGGTCTGCTTGCCGAATTGCTTTGCTTCCGCGGCGTCGGCTATGAAGAAGTCAATCTTTCGTCCTACGATTTTGTCTCCGTTGTCCTGAACGATGTAGATTCCGGAATACGGTCCTGCGTTCTTTACCTGGATGCGAGAGCCGAGAGGGATAACTGCGGGGTCGGCCGCGACGGTCTTGCCTTCTTTTGTATGCTCTCCGCTTGCCGTGGTTCCGTGAACGGAGTAGGCTGTCGCCGTGAAGGTCATCCAGCGGGATCTTGCGGCGGCGGGGCTGGCGAGAAGGAGGAGTAACAACGGCAGGACGTTGCGCATGGGATCAAGAATAAGACAGGCCACCAAAAACGATGGCCTGTCCTACCCAATTTAGGCGGTGCGGGTCATTTCGGACTTGTCGCCCTCGATGGCCGCCTGGGCCGCCGCTAAGCGCGCGATCGGCACACGATACGGCGAGCACGACACGTAGTTCATGCCGATCCGATAGCAGAACTGCACCGAGCTCGGCTCACCGCCGTGCTCGCCACAGATGCCCACTTCCAGATGCTCGTTCGCGCCGCGCCCGAGCTTTACCGCCATCTCCACGAGCTTGCCGACGCCTTCCTGGTCCAGTACGGCGAACGGATCGGCTTTGAAGATCTTGGCCTTCGTGTAGTCGTCCTGGAACTTCGTATAGTCGTCGCGCGAAAGACCCATCGTGGTCTGGGTCAGGTCGTTGGTGCCGAAGCTGAAGAACTCCGCCGATTTCGCCACGCGGTCCGCAGTCAGCGCCGCGCGCGGGATTTCGATCATCGTTCCGACCATGTACTTCAGGTCCTTCATACCCGCCTTACCGAGCACTTCCTCGGCAACGCTCACCACGATCTTCTTCTGGTTATCGAGCTCCTCGACGGAGCCGATCAGAGGAATCATCACTTCGGGGATGACTTTGATCCCCTTCTTGGCAACCAGTACGGCCGCTTCGAAAATTGCGCGGGCCTGCATCTCCGTGATCTCGGGATAGGTAACGCCCAAGCGGCATCCGCGGTGTCCGAGCATCGGGTTGAACTCATGCAGCTCTTCGACGCGCCGCAACAGTTCCGGAAGCTGCTTCTTCAACTCGCCCACCGGGAACGCGTACCGCTTCGACATCTCTTTCTTCGTAGCGAGATCGGCATGCGGTAGCTTGGCCAGATCCACCATCAGGGTTTCGCGCTTCGGCAGGAACTCGTGCAGCGGCGGATCGAGAGTGCGGATCACCACCGGGAATCCGTCCATTGCCTTGAAGAGTCCCGCGAAATCCGCGCGCTGCATCGGCAGAAGCCTCAGCAATGCCTTGCGGCGGCTCTTTTCATCACGGGCCAGAATCATGGCCTGCATGAACGGGATGCGGTCTTCGGCGAAGAACATGTGCTCAGTGCGGCACAGACCAATGCCTTCCGCGCCGAACTTGCGCGCTACCTTCGCGTCGCGGGGGATGTCGGCATTCGCGCGAACGCCGAAGCTGCCGCGGAACTCGTCCGCCCAGGTCATGAACTCAGCGAGGCTGCCCGAGTTCGGATCGGCTTCCGTCGTGTTCGCCTGGCCCACAAACACTTCGCCGGTCGAACCGTTCAATGAAATCCAATCGCCCTCTTTGACGACGATCTTCTTGCCGTGGGAAAGGGCTTCCATGGAGCGCTTGGCTTCGCTGATCTCGAGCGATCCAGCGCCGGCGACGCAAGGCCGCCCCATGCCGCGGGCGACTACCGCCGCGTGGCTCGTCATGCCGCCGCGCGCCGTCAGGATGCCCTTGGCCACTTCCATGCCGTGAATGTCGTCGGGGGTCGTTTCGCCGCGAACCAGAATCACCGGGCTGTTCGCCGATTGCTTCACCGCTTCGTCCGAATTGAACACCACCTTGCCGACAGCGGCGCCCGGCGATGCCGGCAGACCGGTCGCCAACTCCTGCAGGCTCTTCGTCGAGTTCGGATCGAGGATCGGGTGCAGCAACTGATCGAGCTGCTGCGGAGCGACGCGAAGCACCGCCTCGCGCTTATCGATCAGACCTTCGTGTACCATCTGGACGGCGATGTTGACAGCGGCCGGACCTGTGCGCTTGCCGTTGCGCGTCTGCAGCATGTACAGCTTCTTGTCTTCGATGGTGAATTCGAAGTCCTGGATATCGCGGTAGTGCTGCTCCAGATTGGTCGTGATCTCGCGCAGTTGATTGAAAGCTTCGGGAAGCACCTCTTCCAGCTTCGCGATCGGCTGCGGCGTGCGGATGCCGGCGACCACGTCTTCACCCTGCGCGTTCACCAGGAACTCGCCGTAGAATACCTTTTCGCCAGTCGACGGGTTGCGTGTGAAGCCGACGCCAGTGGCCGATGTGTCACCCATGTTGCCGAACACCATCGCCTGAATGTTGACCGCGGTGCCGATATCGTCCGGGATCTTTTCCATGCGGCGGTAGACAATCGCGCGGTCGCCATTCCAGGAACGAAACACCGCGTCGCGCGCCATGCTGAGCTGCTCGCGCGGCACCTGCGGGAACGGATTGCCGGTCTTCTTCTGTACGTACTTCTTGTACTCAGCGATGATCGCTTTCAGGTCTTCCGCGCTCAGGTCGGTATCGAGCTTGGCGCGTACCTTCTTCTTGCGCGCCTCGAAGAGCTCATCGAACCCGTGCTTGCCCATATCGAGCACCACGTTGCCGAACATCTGGATAAAACGGCGGTAGCAATCGTAGGCGAAGCGTTCGTTTCCGCTCTTCGCGATCAGGCCGCCCACCGTCTGGTCGTTGAGGCCCAGGTTGAGGATGGTGTCCATCATGCCGGGCATGGAGAACTTCGCACCGGAACGCACGCTGACCAGCAGCGGGTTCTTCGGGTCGCCGAGCTTCTGGCCCATCCGTTTTTCCAGAATGGCCAGGGTGCGATCGACTTCTTTCTCAATATCATCGGGCGTCTTATTGCCGTTGTCGAAATACATGTTGCAGACCTGCGTGGCAACGGTGAAACCCGGAGGCACCGGCAATCCCGCGCGCGACATTTCCGCCAGCCCGGCGCCTTTGCCGCCGAGCACATCCTTCATTTTTCCGTCACCGT
>JAOAPQ010000854.1 GCA_025462965.1 Bryobacterales bacterium | reverse complement strand
CGCTTGGAGCCGAAGCGCTTCCTGCAACGGCATCCCGACGGGCACGGCGGATGGATATGGAAGAAGAGTAAGCGCCAAGTGCTCTATCGATTGCCAGAGGTACTTGAGGCTCCGATTGTGTTCTTCGTGGAAGGCGAAAAAGATGTCGAAACGCTTCGAGCCCACGGTTTCGTAGTAACCACAAGTGCCGGCGGTGTTGAAGCTCCTTGGTTGCCCGGGTTTACGAGTACGCTTCTCGGCCGCGAGGTCATTTTGATTCCGGACAATGATCCACCGGGGCGCAAACGTGTGGTCACAATAGCCCGTGCTCTTTTGGGTCACGCCGCATCAGAACAGATCGATCACCTCTCCGGTCCGGTCGGTATGAAGTCGCGCCCTAGTTCCGAGGTGCTGGTAAAGCATCCAGAGCTCGAGCGGTAAACGCTCGGCGGCTACAGCAACGTGTCTGTTCAAGTAGAATCGTACGTAATCAGCTAGATGGCACTCACCGTCGGAGAGCGACTGGGGCCCTACGAAATCCTGGCGCCCATCGGTGCGGGCGGGATGGGGGAGGTATATCGGGCCCGCGATCCGCGCCTCAAACGCGAAGTCGCTATCAAAGTCTCGCGGGAAAGATTCTCAGAGCGCTTTGAGCGCGAAGCCCGCGCCGTCGCCGCGTTGAATCATCCCAACGTCTGCACGGTCTATGACGTCGGCCCGAACTACCTGGTGTTGGAGTTGGTCGATGGCTCGCCCGTTGCCGCCACGTACTCCTTACGCAAACTGCTCGATCTCGCGGTGCAGATTGCCGACGGCCTGGCGGCAGCGCACGCGGCCGGGATCGTGCACCGCGATCTCAAACCCGACAATATCCTCGTTACGCGCGACGGCCGTGTGAAGATTCTCGACTTCGGCCTTGCCAACGAAGTCTTGCCCACGTCCGAAACGGTGACGGTGACGCTGTCGGGAACGGTGGTCGGAACGGTCAGCCACATGAGTCCCGAGCAGGCCTGCGGCCACTCGAATCTCGGACCGCAATCGGACCAATTCTCTCTCGGTATCGTTCTGTTTGAGCTGGCGGCCGGCAAGCGGCCCTTCCAGCGCGAGACGGCCGCCGAAACGATGGCCGCTATCATTCGGGAAGAACCGCCGCCGTTGCCGCACAGCGTGCCCTCGCCCTTGCGCTGGATTATCGAGCGACTGCTCGCTAAAGACCCCGGCGAACGATACGATTCCACGCGTGACCTCTATCGCGACCTGAGGCAGGTCCGCGAGCGGCTCTCCGAAACAACAACCGCCGCTGGCGTTAGTCCGGCGGTGCGGCCGGGACGCAAACGGAATGCCCTCTGGCTCGCCCCCGCCGCTCTCACCGGATTCCTTGCGGCTGCCTTGTGGACTGTCCCTCCCGCGGGAGCACCCAAGATCACTCCTTTTGCTTCCGAGGCGGAAGTTGAAACCATGCCGGCGTGGTCGCCGAAAGGCGACCGGATTGCGTATGTTGCCGATGTCAACGGCATCCTCCAGGTCTTCACGAAGGCCGTTGGCCTATCGACCCGGACGCAGATGACCCATCAGAAGAGCTGGTGCTACAGCCCAGCCTGGTCGGAAGATGGAACGCGCATTTACTTCCTAAGCGCGGGAGCGCTCTACTCGGTTTCCGTGGCCGGCGGCGAACCACATGTGGCCTTGAGCGGATTTTCCCGCGCCGCCGTCTCCCCGGATGGGAAATCACTGGCGGTTCTGAGACAGGATTCCGATGGCCGAAATCAACTTGCCCTGTCCACGCCCCTGGGATCGCCGCTCCGGCCGTATACACACCCGGCGATCGCCAATCTTGTTTTGGAACAAGTCTCCTCCTCAATCGCGTTCACCCGTGACGGCCGCTATCTGGGCGTCATTTCCGACAACCGGGGACAACCGCAGTTCTGGAGAATTCCGGTCGCCGGCGGTACACCTGAACGACTGGCTTATGCAGGCCGGAACTTCACGTTTTTTGCGTGGCTAGGTGACGGGAAGCGAATCGTAACGGCCTTCACCGGCGCTCAGTACTCTCCATCATTCGTGGCGAACTTGCAGCGAGGCGCGAGCTACCCGCTCACTACGGGGAGCGCCAGGGACGCGTACCCGGCCCTCTCCCCCGACGGGCGCACACTCGCTTACTCGACTGGCGAAGGACTATACGGAATCGTCGAAGTGCCATTGAACGGATCACAGCCTCGCGAAGTGGTCGCCTCCTCGCGCCAGGCAGTGGCGCCAAGTTGGGCTCGGGATGGCATACATTTTGCCTACATCACCAATCGCAGTGGCTTCGCTGAGGTCTGGCTTCGCAACTTATCCGATAGATCGGAACGCCGGATTGCCGGCCAGAAGGATGTAGGCGTCGAGGAAAGCCAGTTCTTCGACTGCGCCATCTCTCCTGACGGCAATCACGTCGCCTTCCGGCGATGGTGGGGCGCCCACGAGATTTGGATCTCGCCGCTTTCGGGCGAACCGCCCGTCCGTGTCTGGAACGATCCGGCCAGGGTCTCGCAACGCGGACCGGCCTGGTCTCCAGATGGCAACTGGATCGCGTATTATTCCGAGCCCGGTGGAAGATTCGCCATCCTCAAGATTCGAGTCGGCGCCAATACTCCGCCCGAGCTTGTGACCTACACCAGCACTTCGGCTCCTCCGCAATGGTCGCCGCTGGGCAACTGGATCGCGTTTCGGGATGGCAACACCACGCGGATCGTGAGTCCAGATGGCAAACAGGTCCGAACCGTCAGCCAACAGAGATGGGAGACATACGGGTGGTCGAAGGATGGGTCCTCTCTCTACGGAATTGCGCCGGATGACAGTAGGCATCTAACCCTCAGACGTCTCGACATCACCAGCGGCAGCGAGAGCAAGATCACGGATCTCGGCCCGGCGCCGCCGGGATTCGACCTGGCCAACTATCAGGGCAACTTCTGGTATCGGGGATTCAGCCTGCATCCCGATGGCAAGAGCTTCCTTACCTCCGTCTACCGCATGCAAGCGCACATCTGGCTGATGGAAGACTTCGATCGCCCTACGCGCCTGTTGGAGCTCCTGTGGAGGCGGCCAAACCGCTAATGCCTAGAGCGATAGCTCGGTTGACAGCCGAGCAGCCGCGAAAAGGCATGTGGGACGTGGCGGGCATGAAGAAAACACCTTCCGATATTAGTCCATAACACTCGTCGATCCTTCACGCAGACGACCTACGCGACGTGACATTTGCAACACGCCAAGCCCTTTATGTAAAGGCCTTCGAACGGCGAAACCCGGAACGCCGTGAGTAGGTTTACGAGCAACATGCCGAAGAGCGCAAGCCCTAGAAGCACGTCCACCGCCTCGTACCGCTCCGCCACCGACGGGCTGCCATGTGTGCGCACAATTCGTAGTGCTCGTGCGACCGATTCATCACCGCAGGTGCAGAAACCCTTACTGAGGTAGCTACCGCTGATTCTTCGCTTGCAGGTCTGGCTGGAATTTCCAGATCGTCGCGTGCA
>JAOAPQ010000809.1 GCA_025462965.1 Bryobacterales bacterium | reverse complement strand
CTAGCGCGGCCCTTAACGTGCATCCGAACAATCGTGAATAAGACCGCCGGTGTGGTTCTGATCGTGATCGGGCTGATCGTGATCGTCTGGGGAGCGTTCGGATTCAAGACCCGTGACAAGGTCCTGGATATCGGACCGATCCATGCGACAAAGGAAACCACACACGACGTTCCTTATGGACCGCTCATCGGCGGATTGATACTAGTCGGCGGGGTGGTCCTGATGGTCTCGGGAAAAAGGTAGTTTCCGGGCTCTACGCCCCGAGCGTATTCAGCGTCCCCACCATCTGCTTCTCAAATTCCGCGATCGACGGTTCCTGCTTCAGAATCCAACCGAGTTCGTCCACGCCCTCGAGCATGCAGGTCTTCGAGAACGGATCCACCGGAAACTCGATGATTTTTCCATCCGGAAGCGTCAGCGTCTGCGAGGCGAGATCCACCTTCACCCGCGCCTCCGGCTGATTCGCCACCAGCGCGAACAATTCCGCGTGCACGTCCGCAGGCACGATGAGCGGCAGCAGCGAGTTCTTCAGCGAGTTCTGCGTGAAGATATCCGCGAATGATGTACTGATGACCGCGCGAAACCCGAACTGTGTCAGCGCCCAAGGCGCGTGCTCACGGGAACTGCCGCAGCCGAAATTATCGCCCGCGAGCAATATCTCAGCGTTCTGCCCCTGCGGCTGGTTCAAAATGAAGTCCGGCTTGGGATTCCCTTGCGCGTCATACCGCCAGTCGTAGAAGAGTTGCTTATCCAGCCCTTCCTTCGACGTCGTCTTCAGGAACCGCGCCGGTATCACCTGGTCCGTATCGATGTTGTCCAGCGGCATCGGAACCAACCGGCTTTCAAAAGGAGTAAACGGTTTCACATGATCCTCCGGACATCGCTCACCACGCCCGAAAGCGCGCTCGCCGCGGCGGTCAACGGCGATGCCAGGAACGTCCGCCCGCCTTTACCCTGCCGCCCCTCAAAGTTACGGTTGCTCGTCGATACGCTATACTCGCCAGGCTGCAGCATATCGCCGTTCATTGCGATGCACATCGAGCAGCCCGGTTCGCGCCAGTCGCAGCCCGCGTCCCGGAAAATCTGAGGCAAACCTTCCGCCTCCGCCTGCCGCTTCACTTCCTGCGAACCCGGAACCACCATCACGCGTACGCTCGGGTTCACTTTTCGGCCCTTCAGGATCGATGCCGCGCTCCGCAGGTCGGAGATCCGGGAATTCGTACAGCTTCCGATGAACACCACATTCACTGGATGACCCAGCAGCGGCTTGCCGCCTTCCAGGCCCATGTACTTCAGCGCCTTCACCATCGAATCGCGCTCGCGAGGATCGGCGATCGACGCCGGGTCGGGCAGGGGAGCGGTGATGCCCATACCCATGCCGGGGTTGGTGCCGTAGGTAATCATCGGCTCGATCGACGCCGCATCGATCGAGAGCGTGTGATCGAACGCCGCGCCTTCATCAGTAGGCAATTTCTTCCAGCGGGCCAAAGCGGCATCCCATTCGGCGCCCTTCGGCGAGAACTGCCGCCCGGCCAGGTATTGGAAGGTGGCGTCGTCCGGCGCAATCATGCCCGCGCGGGCGCCGCCCTCGATCGACATGTTGCAGACAGTCATGCGCTGCTCCATGCTGAGAGCGCGAATCGCCGACCCCGAATACTCGAACACACAACCTGTGCCGCCGCCCACGCCGATTTTCGAGATCAGATGCAGGATGATGTCCTTCGCCGTCACGCCCGGCGACAGCACGCCATCCACTTTCACTTGAAACGTTTTCGATTTCCGCTGCAGCACGCATTGTGTCGCCAGAATCTGCTCCACTTCGCTCGTGCCGATACCGAACGCCAGCGCGCCAAACGCCCCATGCGTGGCCGTGTGGCTGTCGCCGCAGCACACGGTCATGCCGGGCTGCGTCGCGCCGTATTCCGGTCCGATGACGTGTACGATGCCTTGCTGCGAGCTGTGCACACCGAAGCACTGGATGCCGAAATCGCGGCAGTTCTGCTCCAGCTGGTCGAGTTGGTTGGCGGCGATTTTGTCCAGGATCGGCAGGTTGCGGTCGGTGGTCGGAATACTGTGATCCGCGGTCGCGAGTGTCAGGTCCGGGCGGCGCACTTTCAGCCCGCGCTGGCGCAGACCCGCGAAGGCCTGCGGCGAAGTAACTTCATGCACAAGGTGCAAATCGATATAAAGCAACGTCGGCGCCCCAGGCTGCTGATGCACCACGTGCGAATCCCAAACTTTTTCGATGATCGTCTTCATATGTTGCTACCTAAAGCGCCCGGCAGATCGCTTCTCCGACCTGTTCGGTAGTCGCCGTACCCTTCAAATCCGAAGTCACGCGCCCGCTTGTCAGCACCGCTTCAATCGCGCGATTTACGGCTTCGGCTTCTTCCTTCATTCCGAAGCTGTACTCCAGCATCGCCGCGACGGATCCGATCGCTCCCAGCGGGTTCGCTTTACCTTGCCCCGCGATATCCGGCGCCGACCCGTGCACCGGCTCGTACAACCCGGTCCACACGCCCGAAGCCTTGCGTTCGCCGATGGAAGCCGATGGCAGCATCCCGATCGACCCGGCCAGCACTGCGCCCTCGTCGCTCAGAATATCGCCAAACAGGTTTTCCGTCAGGACCACATCGAAGCGCTTCGGATTCAGCACCAACTGCATCGCGCAGTTGTCCACCAAAAGATGGTCCAGAGCCACGTCGGGATACTCGCGGCCCACTTCCATCACCACGCGCCGCCACAACTGCGAATTCTCCAGCACGTTCGATTTATCGACGGAAGTCACGCTCTTCCGCCGCCCGCGCGCCAGCGAAAATGCCATGCGCGCGACTCGCTCGATTTCCGGCCGCGTATAAACCATTGTGTTCACGGCGCGCTCACTCTGGCCTTCGCCCGAGATTCCGCGCGGCGTCCCATAGTAGATTCCACCCGTCAGCTCTCGGACGATGATCATGTCCGTTCCGTCCACCAGGTGATTTTTCAGCGGGGACGAATCCAGCAGCGCCTTATACGTCCGTACCGGACGCAGGTTCGCGTAGACCCCCATGGCCTTGCGAATCCCAAGGAGACCGCGCTCCGGCCGCTTTTCCGGCGGCGCGTCGTCAAATTCCGGCAGGCCCACTGCGCCAAGCAGCGTCGCGTCAGCCGCCGCCGCGAGTTCCGCCGTCTGCGGAGGAAGGGGCACGCCCGTCTTATGGATGGCGACCCCGCCCAGCAGCCCTTCCGTCAGTTTCACCGCATGCTTGCCCTTCTCGGCAACTTTGCGCAGTACTCGCACCGCTTCCTGGATGACCTCGGGACCAATCCCGTCACCCGGCAACACCAAAATATTGAGATTCAACCGGCTACAGCTCCCCTGGGCTCACGAACTTCCGCGATGAGCGCCACTATTTCCTCATCCATGATGCCCTTTTTCCTGTCGGCGCGCGCGGTAAACTCCGTGTACACCACGTCCAACTCCTCCCGGATCAGCGGGAAGCCGAGTTCCTCGCATCGCTGGCCAAGCGCGTGCCGGCCGCTATGCTTACCCAGAACCAGCTTGCCCTCGGGGACGCCCACCGACTTCGGGTCGATGATCTCGTAAGTCGTCTTCTCCTTGAGGTAGCCGTCCTGGTGAATGCCTGCTTCATGGGCGAACGCATTCCGCCCCACAATCGCCTTGTTGGGTTGAGGCCCGAACGTGATGATCGAAGTCAGCAACTGGCTTGCTGCATAAAGATGCTCGGCGTGGATGCCCGTGTCGTAAGGGTACCGGTCGTGCCGGGTTTTCATCACCATGACAATTTCTTCCAGAGAACAATTGCCAGCCCGCTCGCCGATTCCGTTCACGGTACACTCCACCTGCCGGGCGCCCGCCTGGAGCGCTGCCAGCGAATTGGCGACCGCAAGGCCCAGGTCGTCGTGGCAGTGAACGCTAACCACGGCCGTATCCCCAAGGGCTTTCACGATTCCCCCGATCAGCGCGCCATATTCATCGGGAGTCGAATATCCTACCGTGTCCGGGATATTCACTGTTCGCGCTCCGGCAGCCACCACAGCCCGCGCTACCTCTTCCAGGTAATTCGGATCCGTGCGAGCCCCATCTTCCGCTGAAAACTCCACATCGTCGACATAACGCCGGGCAAGCTCAACAGCAGCAACTGCGCTATCTAGAATCTGTTGGCGAGATTTCTTCAACTTGTACTTAAGGTGGATGTCGCTGGTGGCGAGGAACGTGTGTATGCGCGGGCGCTTGGCCGCCGCAAGCGATTTCGCGGCCCGCTCCACGTCCCCGGTGGTCGAACGCGCCAGCGCCGCCACCTGCACCCAGGGAAACTCGCGACTCACGGCATCAACGGCCGCGAAATCGCCCTCCGATGCGATGGGAAATCCCGCTTCCAGGGTGTCCACACCGAGTTCCACAAGCTTGTGTGCAAGCTTTAACTTCTCAGCTACTGTCATGCTGCAGCCCGGCGACTGTTCACCGTCCCGCAGCGTCGTGTCGAAGATCCAGACTCGGTTGGTCATGGGGTCGTTAGCCTCTTAACTTCTCCATCCTAGCCATGTGAAGCAGATTAATCAAATTTATTGCTTTAGCGGTAACCATAAGCATATGTTATTCTGGCCGCTTAGAGATGGAATTATATCCCCTGCGCGTTTTTCTTACGGTAGCGACGGAGAAGAGCTTTTCGCGCGCGGCTGAAAAACTGTTTCGGACACAGCCGGCCGTTTCGCTCGCTCTCCAGCGCCTGGAAAGCGACCTGGGCGAAAAGCTCATCGATCGGTCGGCAAAAGACCTGGTCCTTACGGATGCGGGCCGCGCCGTCCTGGAATACGCCCGCCGGTTCGAAAACCTTTCCGCTGAACTCACGAATTCGCTGACCGAACTGCGCGACAACTCTGCCGGGCGGCTTATCATCGGCGCCAACGAATCCACCACTCTCTACTTGCTCCAGCACATTGCGCACTATCGCCACCTTTATCCCAAAGTGCAGGTGCAGGTCCGGCGCAGTCTCTCGAGCAAGATCCCCAACGAGATCATCGATGGAAATTTGGAGTTGGGCGTCATCAGCTACGATCCTCGCGATGAACGTCTCACTTCGAAGGTCATCTACGCGGACTCTCTCGCCTTCATCGTGTCGCCCGGGCACAGGCTCGCCTCCCGCAAGAACGTGCCGATCACGGAACTCGGCGCCGAGACATTTATTGCCCACAACGTTCTCTCGCCTTATCGCGAAGTGGTGCTGCGCGAGTTTCAGCGCCACAAAGTTCCGCTCAACATGCATATCGAAATGCCGACCATCGAGACCATACGCAAGCTGGTTCAGGCCGATCTCGGCGTGGCTTTTTTGCCTCGCATGTGCGTGGAAGAAGAGATCCGGCAGGGCACGCTCTGCGCCGTTGGAGTGAAAGAAATCGCCGTCGAGCGAAAGATCCACCTGTTGCGGCCAACGCGCCGGGGTCTCAGTTATGCCGCCAACGCGTTTCTAGAAGTTCTGGACTGAATCGCAGAGCGAACTTTAGTATTCCTTGATCCGAATTCCGATCAGCTTGCTCATGTTATGGTGTCTGCATGGCACAGTATGCGCATCCGGAAGTCCTCGCAGACACCGCTTGGTTGGCGGAACACGCCCCCGACCCTTCGCTCCGAATCGTTGAAGTGGATGTCGATACCTCGGCTTACGATCTCGGGCACATTCCCGGCGCGATCGGCTGGGCCTGGAATACCCAACTCTGCGATACCGTACAGCGAGACATCCTGCCCAAGCCGCAGCTGGAGAAGCTCCTTTCGGAATCGGGAATCGATCAGGATACGGCCATCGTGATCTATGGCGACAGCAATAACTGGTTCGCGGCGTGGGCCTTCTGGCAACTGAAGATATACGGCCATAAGGACGTGAGGCTCCTGAACGGCGGCCGCAAGAAATGGATCGCGGAGGGCAGGGAACTCACGACCGACGTGCCGAGCTATCCCTCGACAGGGTACCATGCGGCGGATCCCGATCTCTCGCTCCGCGCCTTCCTGCGGCAGGTACAGGACGCCGCGCGTGCGGGATCGGTATCGCTGGTCGATGTGCGGAGCCCGCAGGAGTTCAGCGGCGAAATACTAGCGCCGCCCGGATTGCCGGAGACCTGCCAGCGCGGCGGGCACATTCCGGGGGCGCGCAGCATTCCGTGGGGAAAGGCGTGCGCGGACGACGGCACATTCAAATCCTTCGAGGAACTGCAGGCGCTTTATGCGGGCGAGGGCGTGGATGGCTCGCGCCCGATCATCACGTACTGCCGCATCGGCGAGCGGAGCAGTCACAGCTGGTTCGTGCTCAAGTATCTGCTTGGCTACCCGAATGTCGTGAATTACGACGGCTCCTGGACGGAGTGGGGCAACCTGGTCGGTGCGCCGGTGGGGAGGGGAGCGGCGGCATAGACGATGAAAGCGGAAAACTACAACGAGCGCCGGATTGAGATCGATGGTTGGCCCGTAAGGATCACCAGCTACAAACTGGGTGAACGATACGTTTGCGAAGCGGACAATGTCTCACCTGGCGCGATCCTCGCGCGCATCGCCGCGCCCAGCGCGGAAGACGCCGAGAAGCAGGCGATCTCCAAAGCGACCCACCTTTTAGGGAAGACGAAACGACACGAAGTCTAGCGCGAGCCGGCGATCAGGGCGATACCGAACAGAATCATTCCGAGCGCAATGAACTTCTGTTTCGTGAGCAGTTCGCGAAAGAACAATCGCGACCAGACGAGAGCCCAGACATAACTGAGCGAAACCATCGGGTACAGCACCGAAAGCTGGCCGTGTTTAATGCCTAGTGCGAAGAAGACGGACGACAGAAGAAACAAAGCCACGCCAAACGCAGCCTGCAGACTGATCAGGTGCCTCAAGCCGTACCGTAATTTCTCCGCGCCGAGCTTCAGGAACACCGCGCCGAAAGAGCCGATGAGGGACGCCACAAAGACCAGGAGAATCGATGAAACGGGCGTCTTCATCACGGCTTCGCACTTGCCCTTCCCATTACTGTGACGCCGCCCACGATAACCATGATCCCCGCAATCTTGCCGAGCGATAACGGCTCGCCGAAGAAGTACGCCGAGAGCATCGTTACCCAGACGAACGTCAGCGCAATGATGGGGTACAGCATGGAAAGTTCGCCATCGCGCAAGGCCAGCATTAACAGCAGCGTGTTGACGCCATAGAGGCAGTAGCCGGACATCAGAGGGATGTTGGTCGCGACGCGCATCAGATTCAGGTGATCCATGCCGTTCACGCCGGTCTTCATCAGAACCTGCGCCGCAGCGCCCAGGATTGTACAGATGAACACCAACACGATGGATTGCATCCTCGTGAAGGGTCTGTGCTGGGGTTGGGGCAGAGAGCTAGCGGGACTAATCATTCACCACTTTTGACAGGAATTCACAGCATATCAGTCTTTCCGATACAATGGACATCAGTGGACCGAGAAAAAACCAGCGTTGCCGAGAAGTCCCCGCCTGCGGAAAGCGCTCCGAAGAAAACAGCCAAGACCGAAACAGATATTCCGCGCGGTGTGATTGCGGAATGGACGGTGACGATCATTCTGTTGCTGTTCGGTACGACTACTCTAGTCCAGGCCTTCGTAATTCCAACCGGCTCGATGGAAGACACGCTGCTGGTGGGCGACCACCTTCTGGTTGATAAGCTCGCTTACGCGCCCGCCGGTAACGTGAGCAAGTACATACTGCCGTACAGCGACGTGAAGCGCGGCGACATCATCGTGTTCCGGTATCCGATCGATATCAAGCAGACCTATGTGAAGCGCGCTATGGGTGTTCCCGGCGATCATATCCGCCTCGAGAACAAGCATGTATACCTGAACGGCCACATGCTCAACGAGCCTTACACTGTCCACAAAACCGAGTACATCGACTCGTATCGCGATAATTTTCCATCCGATCCGAACGTTCCTCTCACACCGCCTGCGCAGGCGATGCTGGAGCATGACGTGATCAACCATGAGGTCGTGGTGCCACCCGGGAAGATCTTCGCCATGGGAGACAACCGCGATTCGTCGTGGGATAGCCGGTACTGGGGTTTCGTGCCGCGAGAAAACATCATCGGGAAACCGCTGGTGATCTACTGGTCCTACGCGGCCTCCACCGAAGATCTATCCAACCCTACGATCGGCCTCGATCACCTGATGGATCTTGCACAGCATTTCTTTACCAAAACGCGCTGGAAGCGCACTCTGAATTTCATCCACGGTTACCCTGTCCAATAAATGAACCGATACGGTCTGATCCTTGCGGGAGGCCGGGGCACGCGTTTCTGGCCCATGAGCCGGAAAACCCGCGCCAAGCAGGTCCTCAATATTGCGGGAGACAGTTCCATGATCCAGGCGACGGTCGCTCGTCTGGCTCCCCTTCTACCGCCGCAGCGGATCTGGATTCTCACTAACGACCATCTGCGCGATGAGATCATCCGGCAGCTTCCCGAAGTTCCGCAAAATCAGATCATCGCGGAACCCGAGCAGAGGAATACGGCGCCGGCCATCGGCCTGGCCGCGCACATCCTGCACTCCATCGATAAGGATGCGGTGATGGGCGTGTTTCCGTCCGACCATATAATTGCGAAGCCGAAGCGGTACATGCGGACGGTGAAGGCCGCGTTCGCCGCGGCCGACAAGGGAAAAGTCGCGGTGCTCGGGATCGCCCCACGCTGGCCCGAGACCGGCTACGGCTACGTGGAGTTTCCGAAGAACTCGGAGCCCGGTTCGCTCGAGCCCGCCGATGTCACGAGCTTCCGCGAAAAGCCGGATCTGAAAACGGCGAAGAAGTACGTAAAGAAAGGCAACTTCTACTGGAATGCCGGAATGTTCTTCTGGCGCGCCGATGTCGTTCTCGACAATTTGCGGCGGCATCTGCCCAAGACGGCCACACTGCTTGCGGGATTGCCGACGTTCGGTGACGAATCGTTCGCAGCGCAACTTGCCGCGATATTTCCGCTCTGTGAGAATATCTCCATCGATTTTGCGGTCCTGGAGCGGGCGGACAATGTGGTCGGCCTGGCTTGCGGCGAGATCGGATGGAACGATGTGGGCAGCTGGGACGCTGTCTACGACCTGCTTCCGCGCGACGCGGAGGAGAACGTTTCCCGGTCGGAACTCGCCTCTACCGGAAGTTCCGGCAACTACGTTGACGCCGGGAAGAAACTGGTCGCTTTACTGGGCGTACGCGATTTCATCATCGTGGACACTCCCGATGCCCTGCTGATCGCAGACCGGCGCAGGGCTCAGGAAGTGGGCGATATCGTCAAGATGCTGGAGAAGCGCCAGCGTCACGATCTGCTTTAGCCAGGATTTTTTCCAGCACGGCCATCGCCTCATCCACCT
>JAOAPQ010000804.1 GCA_025462965.1 Bryobacterales bacterium | reverse complement strand
GATTGCCCCACGGAGTCTCGGCCATCAGTTTGCGATTGAGCGCATGAAAGGAATCTATCATGCCGGCTGCTAGAATCGGGACGTACCGCATGCATGGCGCCTAAACCTTCCCGCATCGTAGCCATTTATCCAGGCTCTTTCGACCCCATTACCAACGGACATCTGGACCTGATCCAGCGCGGGGCGCGGCTTTTCGACCGGCTGATCGTATCCATCCTTCGCAACGAATCCAAGCAGCCGCTCTTCTCCACGGAAGAACGCATGGAAATGCTGCGCGAAGTGGTACAGGACGCGCCGAACGTCGAAGTGGATTCGTTCGACGGGCTTCTCGTGCAATACGCCGCGTCGAAAGGAGCTACCGTTCTGCTGCGCGGCATTCGCGCCGTCTCGGACTACGAATATGAGCTGCAGATGGCGCTGATGAACCGCCGGCTCGCGCCGGAGATCGAAACAGTGTCGCTCATGTCGAGCGAAGCCTTCTCATTCATCAGCTCTCGCCTGGTCAAGGAGGTGATCGCCCTGGGCGGCAACATCTCCGGCCTCGTACCCCCTTCCGTGGAAGTGCGGCTCAAGCACCGGCTGCACCGCACAGCGGGCAGCTGAAATCTGCGAAATTAGTAAGGATGTCGCCAACACTGAAAACTGAAATTGCCGACCGCGTCTCTTCCATCAGCGTCTCCTCCACCTTGAAGGTTTCGCAGGACGCAGAAAAACTCCGCTCGCAGGGCGTGGATGTCTCCGACTTCGGCGCCGGCGAGCCGGATTTCCCAACTCCGGATAACATCAAGCAGGCCGGGATCCGCGCGATCCAGCAGAACTTCACCAAGTACACCGCCGCCGGCGGCATTCTGGAGTTGAAGCAGGCCATCTGCGATCGCCACACGGCGGATTTCGGCACGTCCTATAAGCCCGCGAACTGCCTGGTCACCGTGGGCGGCAAGCACTCCATTTTCAACCTGACGCAGGTGCTCATCAACCCTGGCGATGAAGTCATCATTCCCGTCCCGTACTGGGTCACCTACAAGGACGTGGTGAATTACGCCGGCGGCAAGTGCGTCTTCGTTCCAACCAACGAGGAATCCGGCTTCGCCCTGAACGCAGCCACCATCGAGCCCTACATCACCGCTCGCACGAAGATGATCATCATCAATTCGCCGAGCAACCCGAGTGGCGCCGTACTCTCCCCCGAGGACTTCGAGGAAATCTACAAGATCGCCTTGAAGCACGGCATCTTCCTGTTGACGGACGAATGCTACTGCCATTTCCTATATGGCAGCGAAGCGTTCTCCATCGCCGCCCTGCCCGGCGCGAAAGATACCGTCCTCGTCGCGGGGACCGTCTCGAAGACGTATGCTATGACCGGCTGGCGCATCGGCTACAGCCTGGTTCCGGAAAGAATCGCCGGCGCCATGCTGAAGCTGCAAAGCCACTCCACTTCGAACCCGACTTCCATCTCACAGAAGGCCGCGGTTGAGGCCTTGCGCGGTCCGCAGGATTCCGTAGCCGCGATGCTGAAGGAGTATCGCCAGCGCCGCGACTTCGTGGTGGCGCGGTTGCGGCAGATTCCGGGCGTGCAATGCGCCATGCCCGACGGCGCGTTTTACGCGTACCCCAACATCGGAGGCGCTCTCGGACGGGGCGGCATCCACACACCTCAGCAGTTCGCGGAAAAGCTGCTGCAGGAAGCCCACGTTGCCGTTGTTCCCGGCGAGGCCTTCGGGACCCATCACCATGTCCGTATCTCTTACGCCACCTCAATGGCGGAACTGGAGCGGGGCCTGGATCGCATGCATCGCTTTATCGATGGCCTCGCATAAGCCCAGGCGGGTCGCGGGCCGCCCATTCGAAAAAATCTGGGGCTCGACGCAGCTCGAGCCCTGGTTCCCGAACGCCGACCGCAAAATCGGCGAAGTCTGGTTCGCCGAAGAAGACTGGCCGGTGTTGATCAAGTTCCTGTTCACCACGGAGCACCTTTCGGTACAGGTTCATCCCGGCGATGAATACGCACGCGTCCACCACAACAGCCGGGGCAAGACGGAAATGTGGCATATTCTTCGCGCGGAGCCGGGCGCGAAGATCGCTCTCGGCCTCAACCGCGCCGCCACGGCGGAGGAACTGCGGAAAGCTTCACTCGATGGCAGCATCATGGAAATGCTGTGCTGGATTCCCGTGAGCCCCGGCGATACCTGGTTCGTGCCGGCGGGCGCGATACATGCAATCGGCGCAGGGATTGCCCTCTGCGAAGTTCAGCAGAACTCGGACATCACCTACCGCCTTTACGATTACGGCCGGCCCCGCGAATTGCACCTCGAGCGCGGCGTGGAGGTTTCCGATCTGGCTTTCAAGGCAGAGAAGATTCCACACAAGGAACGCCTTGTGGACAGCCCCTATTTCACCGTCAATTCCATTCGTCTTTCCGGCTCTCTAGGGCTCACGCCACCCGGCGGAAAGAAAAACCTGCTGATCGCGACCCAGGGGGAAGGAACGATCGAAGGCGAGCGTTTCCGGCTGGGAGAGGTATGGGAACTGCCGGAAGCCGCGAGTGTCGAGCTAAGCGGCGAGGCTCTGTTACTCCACGTCAGTTGTTAGCGCTAACCGATGCCCAGGTCGTCGATTCGCTCGAGCGGCGTTCCGCAACGCCGGCAGATGACGGCCGAGCAATCGCCGCACACCAGCGGGTCGTCCACCGCTGCGCGGCAATTCGGACAATAGAACTCCACCGCGCCGGGTTCGCTCACCAGAATTTCAGCGGGCCTTCGCCCGGCGCGAACAGGAACCCGAGGCTGATCCGGTATTCATTGCGCCCATAACCGGAGGAGCTGAATCCCAAGTGCCGGTACTCACCCGCAAGGACGGCCTGGAGATTCCGGGCCAGCGGGTGGCTCGCGGTCAAGCGTCCGAAGTAGCTGCTGTAGGTGCCCACAATGTCGGCCACGCTCTGCAGGGTGTCGCGACCGCCGGAAAAACTGAACGCGTATTTCTTGATCCCGGTGTAAGAGTAATAAACCGACTCGGATTGATGCCGGGACGTGAGATACAGGCCGTTGCCAGGCGAGACACCTTCCGCAAACGACACCCCGGCCGAGGCGTGCCGAAAACCCTTATCCAGAGCACCGCTCACGTCCGGAACATAACCCACGCTGTAATATCTCTCGATTCCGGTCGACTGTCCCAGAATAGACGCAACCACCGGATCGAGCGTCACGGACCTCAAACCCTGCGTTTCAACGCGCGATCCGCCGGCTCGCAGTTTCAGGCTCAACGTCTTGCTGAGGGCAATCGAGTAGTCGGCGCCCACTGTATGCACATCGGAGTTTCCGTATACATGCGAGAAGTTGTAGATCGTGTACGCGTAATAGAGCCCGATGGTGGTCCGCTTCGTGATACGGTAAGCCGCATCTGACCGAGCCTGGTAGCCTCTCGCATTCACGAGACTGTGCGAACCGCGTTTCACGAAGAATCCCGAGCCGCCGAAGTCCAGCGAAAGCCGGGCGCTCTTTTGATAGACGGCGTCGACCTCGGTCGTCGAATAGAAAGTTCTGGAATCGAACGACTCTGTGTTGGGGCTGACCACCACGGAGACGTTGGCCGTGCTCAGGTCCGTATTTGACGTCGCGTTCAGGACCGAATACGTATTGGAGTACAGTCCGGCATTCTCATGCAGGCTCAGCAGCAGATGTGGATTGAGATAACGGGTATAGCCTGCAGCCAGCGAGTGGTCCTGCCCGTTGTACCGGCTGCTTCCCCCGTAGTAATACAGATGGC
>JAOAPQ010000802.1 GCA_025462965.1 Bryobacterales bacterium | reverse complement strand
CCCCGCAAAGGCACAGCATCCGGCCTGCGGAAAACTGCGCCAGCATGAACTCCTGCAGAGTCCGATTTGGCGCGCCGACGCTCACCTGGCATGTCTTCGCTTCCTTGCTCCAAATAGTGTTGTCGGCGGCAAGCACGATGACTTGCGGGGGCATCGTGCGCAGATTATATAGCCGACGGGCAATAGCGGTTGCCAGCGCCGTAAAAAACGTCTGGCTATAAGGAATGCCGCCCAATCTGAGTGCTTCGGCATCTTCAATTTCGTCGACGGGATAAAGTGCCAACGTGTCCACCAGCCTGATCACATGGACACCTTTAGATTGACTCACTCCCTAGACGAGCAGGCTTTCCATACGCTCGAAAAAATCCGAATGCGCGTCAATGGTTATGGAGCGGGGGAAAAGGCAAACGAAAGAATTTATCCCTGTGTCTTGCGCGGCCGTGCGCAACGCGGAGGCCAGTTCAGTCACACTGCGAGCGGCCGATTCCTCGGAGTTCCTGTCGTAATCGAGACGTGCCAGGATCACGTTCACCCCTCCGTCGTTACGGGACTGCAGACTGGAAGGATCCAACAACTGCTGGAAAACTTGGTTGAAAGGCGCGAATCCAACCTTGCCCGCGATCTTCAACTTGTTCATCCAGAACTGCAGCGGTGTGCCAAGGGGTTCGGCGGTGAAAGTCGCCGTTACCGCGATATTCTGCTCAGGGGCGCGAACTCTGGCCTGCATGGCCAGTGCGCCTGAACTCTGAATGTTTGCAAGTTTCCTGTTCGATAATTTCATTTACTTAACCGGTTCAAGGCGCCCGGTAGGTCGGCCGTTTTGATTAGAACCGCCCCGCTTCCTTGGCCTCTGACACTTTTTGTCTGACGGCGAGAGCCATTTCTCGCGGTGGCTTATCCGAGTTGAAGATCAGACCGCCCAGAACAATTCCGTATGCCGCCCCGGCCAGGTCGTTCCGCGCTACAATCTGCTGAAGATTATCCATGCGGCCGCCGCCGGTCAACAGCGGCATAGTGGCGGCAATTGGCAACTTCGAAGCGCACGCCCGTACCATTTCTGCCTCATCGCCGATCGAAGCACGGTAGTAATGAGTGTCGCCGATTGGAGTGATTAGTGCGTCGCTGCCGAACAGCCGGTGGAGGAAAGCGTATAAACGCGGGCTGAAACAAGTGGCATAGATACCCTGCATGGAGAGATGCGACAGGATAGGAACGCTAGCGAGTTTCCTTAATTCATGAAGCATGGGGAAGCCCAGAATCGTGGCATTCACCATCGCCATCCCAAGTTCCGGACGGGAAAAGACGTCCCGAAGGCCCGCGGGATCGTCAAGATTAATAGCTGGAACGTAGCGACGGTTCCGCGACGCAAGGTCAAGCCGGGTACTGAGAGGCAGGTTCGGAAAATCTCCCTGTGTTTCGTCATCTTTCGCCGCATGAAACCCGCCCCCGACTGGTCCCGCAATACGGTCTTCGAGTTCCTGAAGTGTCGAGTTTAGATCGAGAGATGGCTTGAGGATGGCCACGAGTAGGGGAGGGGCGGAAGCGCCGAACCTTTCGAGCAGCGCACTTGCCCCAAACGCCGGCCCACGGAACCACTGATAGACGTCGTTAGGCAAAGTCAAATCCTCAAACCGCGCCCTGCCAAAAGCACGCATAAAGGGAAGTTCCCCGAACAACACGGCAATAAACTGACCCACGCTGCCATCGAAGGTCGATAAGGGGTATCGAATCTTCAACTCCAGCGCGGACTCCGACCGGCGCGTCACATCAATTTTTGCCGAAGGCAGGTCCCTTAGTTTCTGCAGTTCCTCCACGAACTTATGCAGCGCTTTTTCATCGGCATCCTCCACCAGGATGGTCAATTCAACGTTATTCAACTCTAGCCCCCACCCTGCGATCCAAGTACCCATTTCAACCCTTCCGGATCTTGGGAATTCGCGAGACGCCGCTCATAATAATCGCGGAGTACCCTGTACAGAATCTTCTTTGTTGGTCCTTTCGGAAGTTCCGGCATATCTCCAAGGTGATTGATAATCACGATTCGCTTTGGCTGTTTGAATCGTGCCAGCGATTGAGCGCAGAAAGCCAGCAATTCGGATTCTGTTACAAGGGTCTGCTCCTTCAGCCGCGCGAACGCACAGATCTCCTGGCCAAGAATGGCGTCGTCAATGCCGATAGTGGCGCATTCTGTCACTTCCGGATACATGCAGAGAACGTTCTCAATCTCAGCAGGATAAATCTTTTCTCCGCCCTTGACGATCAGGTCGTCTTTGCGGCTGCTGAAGTAATAATCGCCTTCGCGGCTTCGGGAACCGTAGTCACCGCAGTGGTACCACCCATTCCGGAAACGAAGAGCCTGAAGTTCAGGAAGGTTGTGGTATCCAATCGCCACATTCGCGCCCCGAATGCAGATTTCGCCTTCTGTTCCGTCTGGAACCTCCATGTCGTTTTCGTCAACCACCTTCATCTCACTGATGGGCATGACTCTGCCGACCGAACCAGGCGCGCGCCGCTCTGCCGGGTAGGCCTGAAAGCACGAATAAGACGTTGCCTCCGTTGACCCGAATCCTTCAAAGATCGGGACTCCGAACCGGCTCTCGAACCTTTTGCCCAGACTAGGGGGAAGATATTGCCCCCCGGAGATGATTCCCTTCAGATATCCCGGCCGGCCATCTGAGCCGAGCGCCAGAATTGCGGCCAGAATAGAAGGCATCACACTAGTGAACGTCGCGTTATAACGCTCCACCAGCGCCCAGAACGAACGCAGGCTTGCCTTCGGATCGATCATGATAATGGCCCCGCCGGCGTGCAGCGCCGACGCAAGCGAGACCACCAGCCCGTTGTTGTGAAACAGCGGCAGAATGCACAGGCTTCGTGTATCCGCGTTCAGTTGGAACCATTCCGCGATCCCCTTGCCATCGACAAGAAAGTTCATGTGGCTCAGGATTACGCCCTTCGGAAAACCGGTTGTTCCGGAGGTATAAATGATGGCGGCCGGTGTCGTCATTTCCACGTGAGGCAGTTGAGCCTCGATTGCTGGAACGTCCACCTTTGGCAACTCGCTCACGTCCGCCAACGGTGAGAACCTTACCTCCGGCAGTTCGGCTTCAAGCGGCACCAGCTTTCCCTTCATGTCCGGATCGAAGAAGACGGAGTGGCTACCGCTGTTTTCGACGATAAAGCGAATCTCAGGCACAGCCAGGTCCGGGTTAACTGGAACGACAGTAATGCCAAGCGCCACAGCGCCGAAGAAAATGGCGAGAAATTCCGGCGTGTTCCGGAAGATGATGCAGACCGTGCCACCCTGCTCCACCTGCCGGCCCACCCAGTCGACCGCCGATACCGAAATTTCGTAGAACTCGCGGTAGGTGAACCTGCGGTCGGTCTCGGGAAAGACGAGAAATTCCCGGTCGGGTGCCTGCTTCATCCTGGCTCTCAGAAGTGTCTGGAACGTGGTGTAGTCCAGTTCCACTGCGGGCGATTGTTGGTGCGGCAGCAATGCGATTGTGTTCACGCCTGTGGTTTCCCTTCCGTCTGCCGATGCAGATACTGCACAAGCTTCTCGGCCGACGTCAGTTTGAATGCGTCATCTCCGCTAATCTCAATTCCGAACTTCTGTTCAATTGCGCTCAGCAGTTGTACATGCCTGAGCGAGTCCCACGACGGAGTGGACATCATGGTCAGCGTCTTGTCGAATTGAGGGATCCGCAACACCTGCTCCGCCAAAGGTGATAAGGCGGCATACAATTCTGGAATCGTCATTAGCACCGTTCTTCTTTCTAGTTAGTATTTCGCAAGAATTCTCGCGACGGCCTGAAAAAACTCTTCCTGGCCCCCCAGGAACTCAACGGCTACTCCCGAGGGCTCGCGTTGCACCACACGCGCGCTGACATTAAATAACCCCAGCTCGGAAAGCGTGAGGGATATTGGACCGTCCGGAAGAAGGGAAGGCTCACAGGCAAGAAACGCTCCGGTCGTGCTGAGGTATTGCGTGATCACGGCTTTGTCGCCGCCGCTGTTGCGCCAAATCAACGCCACCTGAACTGGAGCTCGTGTAGGGCGGAAATTCTGGCTCTCTACTCTCGCCAGGCGGCGAACACGGTCCATCCGCCGGTCGATTGCTTCAAACCGGGTCGCAAAAAATTCCGAGATGATGCGGACGTTCTGGTGTACGTCGGTCTTAGCTGACAGGCACAACACGTTTGCGTTGTTGATCACCTTGCAATCGTTGGCGTCAACGGGCGTTACGCATCGCGCCGCATAAATTCCCCGATGCTTATTGGCAACGATGGAAACACCGATCCCTGTGCCGCAGATGATGACCCCGATCCCGTTGTGTACGAGCGTAAGGTTACAAACGTGCGAACTGATGTCGACATAGTTATCCGCTTCGGGCAGCGTTTCCACCGCATCCAGCACCTCGCCCAGGGTTGCCAGCGCAACCTTAAGTTCGGCGCTTTGCCATGCCGCGTTGTGATCGGCACCGTACACGATGATGGAACTCAAGGGAAAATACCTTCCATCGGCTTAGCGATGGCCCATAAACTGACTGTCCAGATCAACGCTCCATGCACCGGCGCTCACGGATGCCTTGCTCACCAGAGATTCGGCGACTCCGGTTGGAAGAACGTATCGCGTACCTGATTCCAAATGCGCTATGGATTGAAGAAAAGTCAGCGTCGGGTGGTTACGTGCTGTCGGCTCATATTCGAAAACAAGGTTGGCCAGCTTCCGGTCGCTTGCTATCCGCGCAAGCGCCGACACGACCGCATATTCGACCTCTTTGCCCATTACCGCGCAACTGAGTGCCATCGACTCTATGATCAGTGCGTCTCCTTGTGATCGAAACGTGACCACGCCGGAGGGTCCGTGATCCGATAAACGGTCCGCAACGGTGATTACCATGCACCCCCCCGATTCGAGCATGGCGTCGATTTCGGCGTCCCGAATGTCCATCTTTTCTCCTGAGAGGGAAAATGTGGCCGCAGTGCGAAGGGTTCGGTCTACATGCGCCCGATTGCGGTTGTCTGCCGGGAGAAGCCCTACCCGCACCTTCAGGCCTACCAGGTATGCGGCAAGGTCGACCGCACTGTCTGAACGGTCGGACACTTGCGGAACCTCCTGCCGCAACAAGCCGGATGCAACTTCGGCGCCTGCGAACTCTCCAAGCTGATCGAAGGCCCTTTGAGTGAACGGTATCCACCCGAGTCGATCCGCACCACGATCCTCCAGTTCGCCTTCGAGCGCCCCTGGCCAGTTCAGCAACTTCACACCGGGGATGTCCCGGGCCCGCGCAATCAGCAGGTTTGTGTACATCTGGCACAAAGTCGCGAGTTTATGCGCTTCGGCTATCCAGCCCGTTGACGGACACGCCAAAAACCAGACCGGCTTTCCACGTTTGCTGAGACTGGCCAGTTGGCTCGCGAAATCATCAAGCTCCACTCGGAGATGTTCCCGTGCCTGTTGTCTGAAATTTGAAGCCCCTTCGGCTTTCAGCCCGGCCCGCAGCCAGTCTTCAACCCGCAGGATTACGAGGGTTCCCACGATGCGATCGGAATCAGCCGCCCCACCCAGCATGTACTCGCTCACCTGCGCATACTGAGTGAAACCGAGTTCCGCTTCGACACCGGCATTCGCAAGAGCACGCAACAGGCTACACTCAATCGGCTTGCACGTAAAACTCGCTACGACCTGAAGAATGGGTCGGGTTTCACTGGCCAAAACAGTCATTGGTAAAGAGACGGTGGGGGCTAGCATACTCTCACCGTTGCCCACGGCAGCATTGTGAGTGAGGATGCCCGCGTCTCGATTTCCGCGAACGTACTATTGATGACACGTATCAAAGTATACGATTTCTAGGGCGAAAATCAATAGTTTCCAGGGTCTCACACCGACCGGTTCTGGTCTCGCAGATCCGCTCCGGACTCTCTCCTCGCCCGGTTGCAAAGATCGAACGCCCATACATGTTTGAGCCACGGCCGGACTGCATCGGGGTCCGTCGGCATCTGCAGCGTCAGCACCTCGGGGCAGGATGCCTCAACTCTCAGGCACTCCGCCTCATCTGTATGCAGGAATATGAATCGGTCCAGACCCATGCCGAGTTCGCCGGCAAGCTCGTTCAAATTCTCCGCGTAGGTTCGATCGTTGATTGCATTCGCCGCCATATCACCGCGCCGGAGCGGCATCGCTGGGTCGCTATCGCTATCGAATGACGCCTGGATGTCTTTTTCGGAGTTCCTGCTGCATAAACAGAGCAGCATGCCGGCGTTTCGCTGTTCGATCAGAGAATTCTGGAGCAGTCGGCGCGGCTCATCGACTGTCACTCGCCCGTCTTCCGCCCACCGGCCCTTCCAAAGTACCTGGTCGGCCTCTATTGCAATTACTTTGTAACGGTTTTCCGACAACCCCCAAATGCGCCGCACCAGCATCGTTCCGAGCGCAGAGAAAAAGTCCTCCGTATACGGCACGCCATTCCGGCGTTGGCGGGCGCTGGCTTCGTATTCCTCCGTCGGATACAGATCCAGTGTTTCGGCACTCGGAACGACACAAACCATCTTGCTGTTTGCAAACGCATCCGCCACCTTCGCCTCCAAGCTACGGTAAAACCCTTCGCGTGAGTTCGCATTTAAGCCGGCGCCTCGCGATTCAGGACAGAAACAAAGGATTACCGGCACTTGTCCGGTCTCCGCCTCCCTCAGCGCGGTAATCAAATCATCCGCCAGTTTTGAATTCGTGCCGTCCTCCAGGCGGAGCAGAACCACGGCGAATCCATCGGAGGCGCGTATCGCGCTCGTCGGATCCAGTAACTGCCCCAGGACATCATGATGAGCGGTAAAGGTCACCCGATAACTCATCTCGAGTTCCGTCAGCAGAAGGTTTAGCCGTTCTTCGATCGGTTGGGACGTGAATGAGGCCGCGATTGCGATCGTTCGCCTGTGATCGCGTGCGCGCGCCGCAACCGCCTGTTCCGTAAGACGCTGCGGAAGTTCTATGTCATCGACCACCCTTGCGGGATCGCGCTCGACCGTCCGCAGAACCTCCGCGTACCCTTGCAAAAGAGTGTCGACAGTGTCCTCACTGAAGCGGGCGGCTTTATACTCGCACGACAATTGCAAACCGCCGCTCGTCTCCATCGCGATGAAGCGCAAATCCAGCAATGCAACCTGGGTATCGAAGTCGATTTGTTCGGCTTCAAAATAGCACCCGCTTCGCGCGATCGCAGGAAAATTCTGAAACAGCAAGGCGACGTTAAACAGGGGGTTGTCATTGCTCGTCCGCTCCGGATTGAGGTCTTTAACGATCAGGGCAAACGGGCAATCCTGATGGGCAAACCCGTCCATCACCGCTTTCTTCTCCTTGTCCAGCAGAGTCATCGCGCTCTGGACACCGGCCACGGGATTTCGTAATGGCAACGGATTCACGAAGCAGCCAATCAGGCGTTCCGTCCCCGTGCGACTGCGGTTGCTGACGAGCGTGCCGAGAAGAAAATCCGCCTGGCCGGACCAGCGGTAGAGCAAAACCCGCAGCGCCGCCGCCAGAACCGTGAATAGCGTCGTTCCGTTCGTCTGCGCCAACGACTGGAGCCTGCCGAGCAGATCGTCGGGGATTACAATTGAGCGCACATACCCGCGCCGGTCAGAGTCAAAACTGCCGGCCACATCCGTCGGCAGATCTAATGAGGACGGTGCATTTTGAAGGACGGACCGCCAGTAGTTTAGTTGCTCTTCAAGCCGAGGGCCGTCCATGTAGTGGCGTTCCCAAGCCGCATAGTCTGTGAAGTGCAGCGCCAGATCGGGCAATCCGCCTGGCTTTTCCGCGGCAAAGTTGTCGTATATCGCAACCAGATCATCCAGCAGAATGCTTCCTGTGAATCCATCGCTGACGACGTGGTGCATCGGAATGCAGAGCAGGTGATCGGTCGTGGCAAGTCGGATCAACCGGCCACGCAACACAGGACCCGCATTTAAGTCGAACGGTTCGCGGACCGTTTCGAGTGCTATGTGCAAGCCGGTCTTTTCTCTCGCGTCAGGCTCCAACGACGATAGGTCAGTGACTGTGAACTGGATTGGAGCGTCGGTCTCGACCAGTTGCACGGGCCCCTCTTCCCTCAGTACAAATCGAACCCGAAGAATTTCGTGTCGCCGAACGAGTTCATTCAGGCTCCGCTCCATCACGGCCGCATCCACCG